>JBKHBA010000083.1:0-9557 GCA_046542595.1 Bacteroidales bacterium
CCACTTTTCCCGGATTATACCTTACACTGCTGATAAAAGAAGGGAGGTTGATGATTTCAACGTTCAGACTTTCCGTTTTTCTGATATCAAGGTCTTTCATATCAACTACAGCTTCAACCGATATATCTTCTATCCTCTTATAATCGCTCAGGGCAATATTAAAACGTATGCTTACAGCATCAGGGAAGAGCCTTACATTTGCTGTATCCGGCTTATTAAGTATTTTTATGTCTTCCTCTATTATCTGCCCGGTAAACTGTTCTACCGGCACAGTTACTTCCACACTCTTATTTGATACTCCCACTTTCCTGATAGTTTCAATATCAAGCTTCCTGGTGATTGTTTCATTGACCTGGTTAAATACATGGTATACGGTTCTGACTGAAGCTATTGTGTCTATTACTGTTTTCGGTCCGCTTACAGTTAGCGAGTCCGGATAGGTGGTTATATCCCCGTTTATCATGAATTGCCTCTGAGGCACAACTTTTATATCAGGTTTAACAGGCACTTTCCTGCTTATTACCTTATCGAAAATAAAATTCAGTGTATCTGGTCTGACTGCATTAATCTCAAAATCACTTCGTACCTGTCTTTTAAAAGATTCTCTCAGGTTAAATGAATAGATGAAATATTCCTGTTCTGCCGCATCATCCCTGACAGTACGGCCCCAGTTGCTCACATTTATAAGCAGAGGAACACGATTACCGCTGATCTTGGTTTTCAGTACAGAGTACCCGGGGCCATGCACATCAAGGCTCAGCCTGTCCGGCAGCTCATTGACAAGAGCCAGGTTATCAGGAAAATTGACATACCTCACCGGGTAGTTTATTGTACTGTCTATATCCTTACTCAGGGCATTAATAAACCAGAAAATAAACGAGAGCAACAGGAAGAAAGAGAAAACAGCAACATTCCGGTTAAACAATTTTCCTTTCAGATCACTGAATATTTTTTTCAATTCAATGCCTGTGCTCTCACCTGTATCCATAAGGCACTCCTTTCAGCTTATCCCGCAAGCTTATCTTTTCTGCTCAATATCGCTCGCATCTTTCAATACGGCACTCTTGTCAATTTTTAACAGAACATTATCACCTGCATCTACGGTTACAGTGTTGTCTTTGACATCTGTCACCTTGCCATATATTCCGCCTGTGGTAATAATCTTATCTCCTTTTTTCAGTGAACTCCTGTAATTATTCAATTCTTTCTGCTTTTTTACCTGTGGTCTTATCATAAAAAAATAGAAGATCACAAAAACAAGGATTAAAGGTAAAAATGTCACCAGTGGGTTTTGCCCTTCCGGTGTTGGTCCCATTAAATACAAAAACGCTAAATTATTCATTATTAAATACTAGTTTTTAGTTATTACTTCTGCTTTTATTTTAAGTATTACCACGGGTCTTTTAGCATTTGACCTTATGGTAATTGTTTTATTCTGCACTCCATGTCTGAAAGAGCTGTCAAAAATCACTTCCACACTACCGTCACCCCCGGGGGGCACCGGACTATCATCAAATTCAGGTACGGTACAACCACAGCTTGTTGTTGCAGAGCTTACCAGGAGGTCTGCATCACCTTTATTTTCAAACTTAAACACACAGGCTACGACTTCTCCCTCGGTGATCTTCCCAAAATCGTGGCTCAGCTTGTTAAACTCTATCACCGGTGTACCGCCTGTATCACCGCCCTTACTGTTATCCTCCGGCTTATTATTCATACATGAAAACAAGCCAGGGATCAAGATAATATAAATAATAAATTGTTTCAACCGTCTAAACTTTTATTCATCAAATCCGGGTTCTCCCACCAGTCCGCGTCCTTTCTTTCCAAACATCTCTTTTTCCCTCATCTCTCTCACTATCTTATCCAGTATCCCGTTTACAAAGGTACTGCTTTTTGATGTGCAGTAAAATTTTGCTATCTCAATATACTCATTAAGGCTTACCTTAACAGGTATTTCGGGAAATTCGATAATCTCTGTTATAGCAAGACGCATTACCAGTGTATCCATAAGGGCAACACGTTCAATTTCCCAGTTAGTGGTATTCCTGTCAATCAGGTCGGTTAATAATTCACCGTTAATAATTGCCTTTCTCAACAGTTTTTTCACAAATATCTCGTCCTCCTCAGACCTGTATAAGGGCATTAGCGGGTGATCATTAGTTGAAGTCTCCCTGAACTGCCTCAATGTCTTATCCACCATAATGGATATAAAATCAAGATCATCATTCCAGTATATACTTTGTTCTTCCAGTGCTGATTCAAGCTCATCCGGTTCCATTAATATAAGATCCAGCATACCTGCTATAAACTTTTTATCCTCTGTATAACTGCTTTTATCGTTATTCATATATTCTTTATACAGGTCGGATGCCTTCAGTTTATTAAAATATTTCCTGGGTACATCCTGGTAATCGTTCCAGGAAAGACGGGCACTCAGCGCATAATTTTTTAAGTACTGGTTAACTGACAGTTTTTTTACCAGTCTGTTTTCAATTAATTTGGTATTTGGGTTCAGGTCTTCTTCTGTGGGTACTTTCTTTTGCCTTGCTATCTCTATTTTCCTCTCTGCTTCATCGACAATCTCAATTACCAGTAATAACATGAGGTGATACAGGTCATAGCTTTTCTTTATACTCAGCAATAATTCTTTTTCTGCTGCTTCAAGATTGTCCCCTTTCTTCCTGTTAAAGGCGTACAAAACGAGCAAGGCTTTAATACGTAATAATCTCCTGCTTATCATTTATAAAGAACCCTAATAATTTAAATGCAAAAATACTCTTTTTCTGCTTCAGACAAAACACTGGCTGACAAATAAGGAAACATTTGCCATATTTTGATATATGAAAATAATTATTACATTTGAAACCCTAATGAAACTGCCAAATTAAATTTAGCTCTATGAAGGAAGAGAACGACGCCAAAGCGAGTGAGTTAAGCAAGGACAATGAGAATGAATCAAGGTCACGGGAAGAGGTTTACACAAAAATTGTAAGAGCCGGGAACAGGACGTATTTCCTTGATGTAAAAGCTACACGCAAAAACGATCTTTACCTCACCATTACGGAAAGTAAAAAGAGGTTTAACAAGGACGGCAAGTTTTTTTATGAAAAACACAAGCTGTTCCTTTACCCTGAGGATTTTGAAAAATTCAGCAATGCCCTTGAAGATGTATTCTCATTTATAAGAGATTCAGAGACAGGTGAAAAGGTTGACAAAAGTGAAGACATACCTGAGGATACCGAGAAGAAGGAGGATGACTCAAAAACAAGCGATGAGTTCATTAATGTTGAATTTGAGGATCTTGGTGACAAGCAGGCATAAGGCCACAGCATCTTTTACCCGGAAGGTTTTTTTAATAAATAATGGCTGATTATCTATTACTGGCTCTGGCTATTGCGGTGATGATCATCGGCATAATAGGATGTCTGGTGCCGGTTCTACCCGGTCCGCCTCTCAGTTTTACCGGCCTGCTGATACTTCATTTTACCAGGTTTGCGGAATTCAGTGTTAACATTCTTATTATACTGGGTTCAGCCTCTGTGCTTGTTGCTGTTTTCGACTATATCGTACCCATCTGGGGAACGAAAAAATTCGGCGGAACAAAAAACGGAATACGGGGAGCCACGATAGGGCTGGTAGTCGGATTATTTTTCGGTCCCGCCGGCATAATCTTTGGCCCGTTCATAGGAGCTGTTTTGGGAGAACTGTTGTACAAAAGCGATTTTTATTATGCCATCCGTGCAGGCACAGGAAGCCTGATAGGCTTTATGGCAGGCATAGGATTGAAGCTGGCCACATCCCTTATCATCACCTTCTACTTTATCAGGGGTATTTTAAATTAAGGTCCTGTACCGTGGCAGGACAAGATACTACCGGCCTACGGCCTCCTGTAACAGGCCGGCACCCGGGGCATCTAACCCAGGGTAGCCAGCATCACTGCTTTTATAGTATGCATCCTGTTTTCCGCCTCATCAAAAACCACTGAATGTTCTGATTCAAAAACATCATCAGTCACTTCCATACCGTTAAGGCCATACTTCTCGTATATTTCAGCCCCTATTTTAGTCTCCCTGTTATGAAAAGCAGGCAGGCAGTGCAGAAACTTGACATTACTGTTACCTGTCTTTGCCAGCAATTCTTTATTCACCTGGTATGGTTTAAGCAGCTTAATCCTCTGTTCCCATACCTCCTCGGGTTCACCCATGGAAACCCACACATCGGTATACAGGAAATCAACGCCTTTGACAGCCTGGTCAATATTATCGGTAATGGTTATTTTTGCTCCTGTTTCAGAAGCTATTTTCCTGCATGTATCTACCAGTTCATCTGAAGGCTGTATTTCAGCAGGTGCAGCAGCCCTGAAATCCATACCCATCCTGGCTGCCCCTACCATCAGTGAGTTACCCATATTATTCCTGGCATCGCCCAGATAGCAGAAGCTTATTTCATTCAGCGGCTTATTGCTGTGTTCGAGCATTGTCATAAAATCAGCCAGTATCTGTGTCGGGTGAAATTCATTGGTAAGCCCGTTCCAGACAGGCACACCTGCATATTTGCCCAGTTCCTCAACTATATCCTGGCCAAAGCCACGGTATTCAATACCGTCATACATACGTCCCAGCACACGGGCTGTATCTTTCATTGATTCCTTCTGCCCGATCTGTGACCCGGTGGGACCGATATAGGATACATGAGCCCCCTGGTCAAGGGCTGCCACTTCAAAGGCACACCTTGTCCTGGTTGAAGCTTTTTCGAAGATCAGGGCTATATTCTTTCCTTTCAGTCCCTGTTGCTCTGTTCCTGCATACTTGGCTTTTTTAAGGTCTTTTGCCAGGTCAAGCAGAAACATAATCTCACGGGGTTCAAAATCCAACAACTTTAAAAAATTTCTGTTTTTCAAATTATAGGCCATATTGTTTAATATTAGGTTTTTAATTATATAATCTCCGGGAGGTTTGATGAACCGGCCGGACTGTTTCCAGTAAATAGTTCACTATACAGTTGATAACACATGTTTTATTAAGTACAGCCTGCAATTCCGGGACGGCAGCTGCAGGGGCTTACCCGGCAAATAATGGAAGCTGCACCAGCTTCATTCATCATATTCCATTGTTATTTTTGTACCATAACTCTTGTCCTCCAGTTTAAATGCTTCTGTAATAACAGATTTCAATCCGCCTGATTTAATAAAATTCAGTGATGCTTCAATCTTGGGAGCCATACTGCCCTTTGTAAACTGTCCTTCTTCCAGGTATTTCATGGTGTCTTTATAATCAATAAACTCAAGGGCTTTCTCTCCGGGCTTTTTGTAATTAATATATACATACGGCACATCTGTCAGTATATAGAACTCATCGGCCCCGATATCTGAGGCAAGCAACGAGGAAGCCATATCTTTGTCAATCACCGCCTCTGATGGTCTGATATCATTATTCTCATCGATATATACAGGCACTCCCCCTCCGCCGGAAGCAATGACTATATTACCCTGTCTGGCCAGATCCTCAATTATCTTTTCATTCATCACCCTGACAGGTCTAGGCGAAGGCACAACCCTGCGGTATCCACCCTCCACCTTTACTTCCTCCTTAAATATCCAGCCTTTAGTTTTATGCAGTTCATCCGCAGCAGCCTTATCATATACTTTACCTACTCTTTTCTGGGGGTCTGAAAATGCAGGATCATCCTTGTCTACAACAACCTGTGTCACAAGGCAGGCTGTATCTTTCTCAATGCCATATTTCTTAAGGACATTATGCAGGGCACGTTCAATCATATAGCCTATACCGCCCTGTGTGTCTGCAACGCAAACATCAAGAGGCATCTGTGATATGTTATATAACTGCTCACCGGCATCATTACGCATTAAGACATTACCTACCTGCGGACCGTTACCGTGGGTTATGACAAGATCATAATCATCCCTGATAAGATGAACCAGGGCCTCCAGTGTATCCGTGGTATTCTGTTCCTGCTCTTCTATTGTTCCGACCTGGTCGCCACGAAGCAAGGCATTGCCTCCCAGGGCCACTACTGCCAGTTTTTTCATAATATACAAATTATAGACCTGTTAATCACATTATTTTTCCTGAAAAAAAGGAAAACACAAAATTATAATTTTTAAGGAATTTACCATTCCTTTAACCGGAAAACAATAACTTAATGAAAACAAGTATATGCATAATGAAACCTTTTGCTCGTTTACTTCCAAAAAAATATTACTTTTACATCTAATTCAAAAAACTAATAAGTAGTCCGGGTGAGACATAAAGTTATTATTTACCTGTTTTGTATGAGCCTGGTAGTGCTGTCCGGATGCAAAGAATCTGCTTTTAAATCTATTGATGAAGGTGAGATTCATTATAATATACGTTTTGTAGACAGGAATGCTGTTCTTCCTGATGATCTTATGCCGGATAAACTTGTTATTAAGTTCAAGGACGACAAGATACTTATGGAAATAGAATCTCCCATCGGTAATAATGGGGTATATAATATTATTGATCCGGAAAAGAAGGAGATAAAGACCTATTTCAGGATTATGGGCATTAAATATTATTATACAGGAACAACAGATGAGATACCGCCCGGCATTGACCCGATGTCTGATATGACTATTGAATATACTGACCAGTCATCCACAATCCTTGATTTTGAATGCAGGAAAGCGGTTGTCAATCTTCCTGGCAGAGATTTAAGCTATGGGCTCTGGTATACAGATGAAATAGACATAGACAGTCCTAATCTGTCCAATCCCTTCCAGGGCATTGACGGAGTCTTGATGAATTTCTTTTTTTTAATGGGAGATATTATTGTGGAGTTTGATGCAGAAGCAATCTATCACAGGGACGTTCCGGATAAAGATTTTGAGAAAAAAGAGAACTACAGGAGGATTGACAGGAAGTCTATGGACGATCTTATAACCAGCATGATGAACCTTTGACACAGCCCGTACTGTTTAATCATCAATATAAAATTACTACCTTTATCACACTAAAAACATGGTGGCTGATGTTACTATTAAACAAGATGTTTTTTCCTGATAATACTGATATCCCGGAATGAAGAAAAGAAATAAAAAAGCGTATAAGACAGGTAAAAAGAATACCACGGGCGGCAACCATAAAAAAACTTCATTTTTAAGGAATGAAAAAACAAGCTTTATTGCCGGCCTGCTGATAACAGGTTTTTCATTATACCTGTTCTTTGCGTTCACAGCCTACCTGTTCTGGTGGAAGGCAGACCAGAGCTTTGATGCAGCAAATGTAATATCGGGGGCCGACATACAGGTTAATAACTGGTCGGGTAAAAGTGGTGCATGGTTTGCGGATATTTTTATCAATAAAGGCTTTGGACTGGCAGCTTTTTTCATACCTGTACTACTGGCAGTGCTGGGTCTCAGGCTACTGCATATTAAAAAAATTAAAGCTCTTGGCATAAGCCGCAACCTTGTACTGGGGACCATCATCTTCTCAGTCATACTGTCCTATATTTTCGGACATGCCAACGGTATGCTTGGCAGCGGACCCGGAGGAGCACACGGCTATTTTGTCAGTCAGTGGCTCAATGCTTTCCTGGGCAAGTTGGGTACGGGAATACTATTATTAATTATAAGCTTATCATACCTGGTGCTGGTGTTTAATTTAAAACCATCACTCACGACCCTTTCCGCTGTATTCCCCCGCTTAAGAAAACACAAAGAGGAGATACCGGGTGGTGAGGATACCGGGGAGAAAGGCGGTGAGGATACCGGGGAGAAAGGCGGTGAGGATACCGGGGAGAAAGGCAGTGACCCTGAGCCCGGTTTCCATATCAACAGGCCGGGTGATGATGAAATCCGTGCTGAGGAAGATAAAGAAAGTACAGATCATGCAGTGGTATCGGCCGGGGATAATGAGTCCCGGGGATCAGAAGCCCTTGCCGGCCATCCTATAATAAATGAGGTTTCGCCCGGTGATGACAGCAATGGAGTGACCATATCCATAACAAAAGCCATGGCCGAAGACCAGCTTTCACCTGAAGAGATGGAAAGGATGAAAGGAAACTATGACCCGCGCCTCGACCTTTCATCATTCAGGATGCCTCCTGTCAGCCTGCTGGAGGATCATAAATCCGATGCAGAGTTTGATGATTCCGAGATAATAGAAAAAAAAGAGACAATAGTTAAGACACTGCTGGACTATAATATTAAGGTACGGCATATATCTGCCACCGTGGGTCCAACCGTTACACTGTACGAAGTGGTGCCTGAGAGGGGTGTAAGGACGGCAAAAATAAAATCGCTGGACAATGATATAGCCCTCAGCCTCTCAGCTTTTGGCATAAGGATAATAGCGCCTATCCCTGGCAGGGGCACTGTTGGCATTGAAGTGCCCAATAAAAGGCCGGAAATAGTGTCTATGAAATCGCTTATCTCAACCAAGCTTTTCCAGGATAGCAAATTTGAGCTGGCCATTGCACTGGGACGTACCATAACCAATGAACTGCTGATGCTTGACCTGCAGAAGATGCCCCACCTTCTTGTTGCCGGGGCTACAGGCCAGGGCAAATCAGTGGGTCTCAATGTTATTATTGCCAGTCTCTTATACCGCAAACACCCGGCTGAGATCAAGTTTATCATGGTTGACCCCAAGATGGTGGAGCTGACATTATACAATAAGATTGAAAAGCATTACCTGGCTAAACTGCCCGATACCGAGGATCCCATTATAACAGAAACACAAAAGGTGGTATACACCCTTAATTCCCTGTGCATAGAAATGGGCGAAAGGTATAAGCTGTTGCGCAAGGCCCGGGTCAAATCAATCAGGGAATATAACGAGGTATTCACAAAAAGAAAGCTCAACCCTGAGAACGGGCATAAATACCTGCCTTACCTTGTTCTTGTCATTGATGAGTTTGCCGACCTTATAATGACTGCAGGTAAAGAGATAGAAGGACCCATACAGAGATTGTCACAGCTTGCACGTGCTGTGGGCATACACCTGATAGTGGCTACACAGAGGCCTTCAACAAATATTATTACAGGTACCATTAAAACAAACTTTCCTGCAAGGCTGGCATTCAGGGTATCATCATCAATAGACTCACGCACCATACTGGACAGCACCGGGGCTGAAAAGCTTGTGGGCAGGGGTGATATGCTTATTTATAACGGCACGGAACTGATAAGGGCGCAGTGTGCTTTCATTGATACCCCCGAGCTGAACAGGCTGATTGAATTTATAGCCTCACAGCAGGGATACACAGAAGCGTACATACTGCCTGAGTACGAAGGTGAAACAGATAACAGCTTCCAGGAGGTGGACCTGAAAAAAAGAGACAGCCTGTTTGATGAGGCTGCCAGGCTGGTGGTACAGACACAGCAGGGTTCAACATCCCTTATACAGAGAAAGATGTCACTGGGTTATAACAGGGCTGGCAGGATAGTTGACCAGCTGGAGGCTGCAGGCATACTGGGACCTTATGAAGGCAGTAAGGCCCGTGAGGTAATGATTACGGATATGGACAGTTTGGAACGTATTTTGAGTGGATTAGAATAAAAAGCCGATGAG
>JBKHBA010000084.1:0-9439 GCA_046542595.1 Bacteroidales bacterium
GAATGATTTTGAGATGAAAAAGCTCGATACCACAATTACCCTGGGCGATCTGAGGGATGACCTGCTTAACCTTAAATTCAATATGGAAGAAGCAGAGATTACACTCGAACAGTCAAAATATGAGCCTCCCACAACAATCCGCCAGAACAGGATAAACCTGGATAAGGCAGAGAGGGCCTATGAACAGGCCGTGAAGAATTATGAGCTTAAAAAGCAGCAGGCGAGGGCTGATATGAGGGAAGCAAGCCTGGAGCTGAGAAAGCAGAGGCAGACAGTGCAGGATATGCAGGATGTGCTGGCAGAGTTTACCGTAACCGCACCTGCCGGGGGTATGGTTATTTATAAGAGAGAATGGGGTGGTGAGAAACGTAAGGTAGGCTCGAATATCAGTCCGTGGGACCCCGTGGTTGCTACCCTGCCTGATTTCTCCTCCATGATATCCAGGACCTATATCAATGAGATAGATATCAGCAAGGTCAGTGAGGGACAGAAAGTGAGAATAAGTGTTGATGCTTTTCCGGGAAAGGATTATACCGGCAAGGTTATGAGTGTTGCCAATATAGGCGAACAGCTCCCCAATACTGATGCCAAGGTTTTTGAGGTAATAATTAAACTCGACGAGGTGGAGTCGATACTTCGCCCTTCCATGACCACAGGAAACCAGATAGTAACCGACTCATATGAAGATGTCGTATCCATACCACTTGAGTGTGTGCATGCTACCCAGGACAGCATACCTTATGTTTACAGGAAGAATAAGGTCAGGCAGATCGTTGTCCTGGGACCATCGAATGAAAACAGGGTGATTGTGGAAGAAGGGGTTGAAGAAGGCGATTTGCTTTACCTTAGCATGCCTGAGGAGGCTGAGGAATTTAAGGTTCAGGGCGAGGAGCTGAAAGCGATAATTAAGGAAAAGAAGAAACAGAGGCTGGAAGAAGAAAGAAAGAGAGAAAAAGAAATTATCGAACAGCAAAATAACAGGCAGGGTTCAAGGCAGATGAGCCCTGAGATGAGGGAGAGGTTACAGAATATGAGTGAAGAGGAAAGGGAGCAGATGAGAAACTCGAGGCAGGGCGGGGAAGGGGGCCGTGAAGGTGGCAACCAGCAGTAACAGCCCGTCAGTCAGTGATGAGTCTGAACACCGGTTTAATTTATTAGCTTATTGATATGATAAAAAGATATTTTCATAATGTTATCATTGCCTTTGAAGCAATACTGGCAAACAAGCTCAAATCAGTGCTTACTGCCCTGGGTATTATCTTCGGAGTGGCCGCAGTTATCAGTATGCTGGCCATAGGGAAAGGAGCCCAGCAGGAAATACTGGAGCAGATCAAGATGGTGGGGGTGAATAATATACTTATAAATCCTGTAATTGAAACAGATGAGTCATCCGATGAAGAGGGGGAGAGGCAGCAGGAAAAATTCTCACCCGGACTCACGCTAAGAGATATGGAGGCTATAAAAGCTGTCCTGCCCTCGATGAAAAGGATAAGCCCTGAGATATCGTTTAATTCAACTGTGGTTCTTAATGGCATGAATTATTCTGCCAAGCTGGTAGGTGTGAAGAATGATTATTTTGATCTGTATAACCTGCCACTGAACCATGGCAATTATTTTAATGATTACCAGGAAGAGCATGGTGTCCAGGTTTGCCTTATTGGGGCTAATATCAGAGCCAAATTTTTCAGCCAGGTTGATCCTGTTGGACAGTATATCAAATTCGACGGCGTATGGCTTAAGGTGATAGGGGTGCTGGAAAAGACGAATGTGGACCTTACAGGCTTTGAAGAGGCTGGTGTGAATGTGTATAATGATAATATTTATATCCCGGTTAAAACAATGCTGATGAGGTACCAGAACAGGGAACTGCTTAACAGGAAGCTTACAAGTGAAGCATCTACCCGGGTAATGTCTATGGGACACGGAAGAGTAAGAGTGTCCGGGGGGGGATCGGATCCCGGACAGTCATCTTCAACCAATTATCACCAGCTTGACAGGATAGTGGTACAGGTGGATGAGACTGAGGATATCCAGCCTTCAACGGAAGTACTCAGCCGTATGATACTCAGGAGGCACCAGGGCGTGAAGGATTTTGAGATAACGGTACCTGAACTGCTGCTCAAGCAACAACAGAGAACAAAGGATATTTTTAATATAGTGCTCGGTGCAATAGCCAGCATATCACTGGTGGTGGGAGGCATAGGCATAATGAATATTATGTTTGCATCGGTAATGGAGCGGATAAAGGAGATTGGCACACGAATGGCCATAGGGGCAAAGAAAATGGATATAGTGGTGCAGTTCCTTTCAGAAGCGGTGCTTATCAGTGTGACGGGCGGACTCATAGGTATATTCCTGGGAGTTATTTTGTCGAGGCTGATAAATGAAATAGCGGGTATACTTACAATAGTATCTCCCTTCTCTGTCATAATAGCCTTCGGTGTATCCGCAGCAGTTGGTGTTATTTTCGGATACTCGCCGGCAAAGAGGGCTTCGGAGAGAGACCCCATAGAATCGCTCAGGTACGAATAAAAAAAATCAATATATAAATGAAAAGAATAATTTTTTCACTGGCAGTTATATTTTTTATAAACCCGGCCGGTATAATACATTCACAGGACCTTAAAAGGCTGACACTGGATGAGGTACTGGTGCTGGCAGAGGAACAATCATTACAGGCCATACTGGCCAAACATATGTTCAGAGCCAACTACTGGCAGTTTCGCACATTTAAGGCAGAATACCTTCCTTCGCTTACCTTTACCGGCACACTGCCCGAATATAACAGGATATATGAGAAGGAATATGATTACAGTACAGGTAATGAATATTATGTTGAAAAGAATTCAAACAGTATCTCAGGCCGGCTATCTCTTTCACAGAATATAGGCCTTACGGGTGGCAGCGTGTCCCTTGAATCCGATTTCAGGCGTTTTGATGTTATCACTACGGACGGATCAACACAGCAATATATATCAACTCCCGTAAGCATAAACTACAACCAGCCCCTGTTCAGATTCAATGAATTCAAATGGCAGAAGGAAATTGAACCCCTCAAGTACGAAGAAGCTAAAAAGGAATACCTTGAAGCCGTTGAGCAGGTTCATGTATCTGCCGTCCGCAGGTTTTTCCAGCTGGCCCTGTCGCAGATCAATATGGAGATAGCAGATATAAACTATGCAAATGCTGACACCCTTTATAATATAGCCCAGGGGAGATATAACCTGGGCACCATCGCCGAAAATGAACTGCTTCAGATGGAGCTGTCATTTCTTAATGCCGAAACATCCAGGAACGAGGCCTATAATAACCTCAATGATATGAAACAGAGGCTGTCGTCTTTCCTGGGTTATACTGAGAATGTGCAGATAGAGCTTGTTATACCCAATGAGATACCCACTTTTGATGTTAACGGTGAACAGGTGCTCAACCTGGCTCTTGAGAATAACCCGGAAATGCTGTCGATGGACATACAGCTGCTTGAGGCCGAAAGAGACGTAGCCCAGGCAAAGGCAGAGAAAGGTCTCAATGCCAATATGAATGTAAGCTTTGGCCTGCAGGGGCAGTCTGATATTATCCCGGGTGCATACCAGATGCTGGATGATCAGCAACGCATAAGTGTCGGCCTTACAATACCCATTATGGACTGGGGATTAAGGCGGGGACGCCATCGTATGGCCCAGTCATCCCAGGAAGTGACCAGGACACAGGTGCAGCAGTCGCTTATCGATTTTGAACAGCAGCTGTTCCTTGATGTGGCACAGTTTAACCTCCAGGAGAACCAGGTGCGTATAGCCGCCAAATCAGACACAGTGGCAATGAAAATGTACGAAGTGACCAAGCAAAGGTTCCTTATCGGCAATGTTGATGTTCTGGAGCTGAATAATGCCGATACAAAAAAAGATGAAAACAAGAGGGCTTATATACAGGCATTGCAGAATTACTGGACATATTATTATAATATGCGCAGCCTTACACTCTATGATTTCGAGGCTGATAAGCCTATTGAGGTGGACTTTGACAGCCTGGTGGAGTAAGAGAATCTTTTTTGATGGCTATTATTTCGGACCAGTACTGTGGAGGGGGACCATGAAAAACTGCTAGAATAAGAATAATTTTATCATTTCTGTGATTCCCGGACCTGAAGGACAGGAGAACCGGACTTTGACAGCCGGGCCCCTTAATATAGCCCCGTACCATGCCCGTTTAATGCAAACAGTTATTATAAGTCTAAGTATTAAATCTTTTTGGAAAAATTTAATATCTTTGCCCGTCCGTTAAAAAGGACGCTGATAGCGTATTGGATTTTTCGATAATATAAAAATATTTACAAATGCAAAACAAAGGAGCTATTCTGTTTTTAGCCATAGCATTAGCACTGGTAACAGTATACCAGCTTTCGTTTACTGTTGCCTCATACAGTGTTAAGCAAGAAGCCAAAGATTATGCTGACGGGAACCTCAATAAAGAAGTTGCATATCTCGATTCCATAGCATCACTCCCAAAAAGTGAATGGAGCTTCCTGGGGAATACATTCAAGGAGGTACAGACAAAAGAGATAAACCTGGGACTGGACCTTAAAGGGGGTATGAATGTGACACTTGAGGTATCGGTGGAGGAGATAGTCAGGGCGCTTTCAAATTACAGTAATGACGAAACCTTTAACAGGGCAATGGCAATGGCCAGGGAGAAGCAAAAGGAGAGTCAGAGGAATTTTATTGAGCTCTTCGGTGAGTCTTTTGAGGAGATCGATCCCAATGCAAGCCTGGCCGGGATATTCGGTACCATGGAACTTCGTGATAAGGTTAACTTTAACTCAAGCAATGATGAGGTTCTTGATGTTTTGCGTGAAGAGGCAGAGGGAGCCATTGATAATGCCTTTAATATACTGCGTAGCAGGATTGACAGGTTCGGTGTTACACAGCCTAATATATCACAACTGGAAGAAAGGGGACGTATACTTGTTGAATTACCGGGAGTGAAAGACCCGCAGAGGGTGAGGGACCTCCTGCAGGGTACGGCTGAACTGCAATTCTGGGAGACATATAATAACAGCGAGGTTATAGGCTACCTGATGGAGGCTAATGACCTCCTGGTGTCAATAAGGGCTGATATGGAGGCCCTGCAGGCTGAGGAGAGCGAAGATTCTGAAAGTACCACGGAAGAAGAAGGGGAGGCATCATCGCTGGAAGATATGATGGACAGTGAAGAGCAGCAGGATACTACAGCCGGTGAAACGCTGCTGGATATATTGAGTGACACAACTGAGGCGGGTGAGGTTGAGAGCCGTGACCAGTGGGATTCACAGAACCCATTATTTGCTGTTCTCAATCCTGCTGTTACCCGGGAAGGAGAACCCCTGCCCGGATCAGTGATAGGTTATTCTCACTACCAGGATACCGCTAAAGTCATGGATATCCTGGATATGGATCGGATAAGATCTCTCTTTCCCAGGGATGTACGGTTTTTCTGGAGCTCTGATCCCATGAGGGGGGATGAGACGGAAAGTATATACCAGTTGCATGCTATTAAGGTGACAACCCGCGATGGTCGCCCGCCGCTTGATGGTGATGTGGTTACCTCAGCCAGGGTTTCGTACGGACAGACTGGTTCTTCAGCCAAGGTGGATATGTCGATGAATGCAGAAGGAGCACGTACATGGGCAAGGCTGACAGGCTCGAACATAGGTAGGGCCATAGCTATTGTGCTTGACGGCTATGTACGCTCCGCACCCTCTGTGTCGTCAGAGATAAAGGGCGGATCATCGGAGATTACAGGCGACTTTACCATTGAAGAGGCAGAAGACCTCGCCAATATACTTAAGTCAGGTAAACTGCCGGCACCCTCACGTATCATCAATGATACTGTTGTTGGTCCGTCACTGGGAAAAGAAGCCATCGCAGCAGGTCTCAACTCATTCCTTATAGCATTTATTATAGTAATGCTGTATATGGTATTTTACTACAGTCGCCGTGCCGGGCTGGTAGCCGATATAGCCCTTATTATTAATATGTTCTTTATACTGGGTGTGCTGGCATCACTGGGTGCGGTACTTACACTGCCCGGTATAGCAGGTATTATCCTTACCATTGGTATGTCTGTGGACGCCAATGTGCTGATATATGACAGGATTAAGGAAGAACTCCGGGCCGGGAAAGGTGTGAAGCTTGCAGTAGCCGACGGATATAAGAATGCAAGGTCGGCAATCATAGATGCCAACCTTACAACACTGCTTACCGGTATTGTTCTTTATATTTTCGGAACAGGACCGATAAAAGGCTTTGCCACAACGCTGGTTATAGGTATTATAACATCCTTCTTTACAGCTTTCTTTATTACAAGGATAATATATGACTCATTGCTGAAGAAAAACATGCGCCTGACCTTTGCTACCAGGTTGACTGAGAATGCATTCAATAACATGAAGATCGATTTTATTGGTAAAAGGAAGATTTTCTATATTATATCAGGATTGATTATTATGGGCGGTATAGCCTCACTGGTGGGAAAAGGGCTTAACCCGGGCATTGATTTTACAGGAGGCCGATCATATGTTATCCGTTTTGAAGAGCCCGTCCCCACAACCAGGGTGGCAAGCCTGCTGGGTGATGTATATGGTGAGGCACCTATGGTTGTGGTCTTCGGTAATGAGAACCAGGTAAAGATAACCACCAAGTACAAGGTTGAAGAACCCGATGCCGAAGACGAGGTTGAAACATTATTATACCAGGGACTTCAGACTGTATTGCCTGATGATGTTGATAAAGACACATTCCTGTCTGATTACAGGCAGAGCAGCCAGACTGTAGGCCCGACCATTGCTTTTGATATAGTGCTTAAAGCCATCTATGCAATTGGCTTCTCCCTGCTGATAATATTCCTATATATACTGCTCAGGTTCAGAAACTGGCAATTTGGACTGGGTGCCCTGGCCGCGCTGGTGCATGATGTGCTGATTGTATTGGGACTCTTCTCCATATTGCACGGTATAGTGCCTTTCTCACTGGAGATAGACCAGGCCTTTATCGCAGCCATACTAACGGTTGTCGGTTATTCTATAAATGATACCGTGGTGGTCTTTGACCGTATAAGGGAATACCTTGGTATATACCGTAAAAGGGGACGTACGGAGATACTGAACCTTGCACTTAACAGTACGATAAGCCGTACCTTCAGTACATCACTGAGTACCTTCGTGGTGCTGCTTTCAATATTTATTTTCGGCGGTGAAGTAATACGTGGATTTACCTTTGCCCTGCTGGTAGGTGTGGTTGTAGGTACCTATTCCTCACTCTTTGTGGCTACCCCCGTTGTATATGACACAATAAAGAAAGCAGAAACAGAAAGAGTGCTGAGAGGGAAAAAGTCGTGATAAAAATGATAAAGCCGTCCGCGGCTTTATCATTTTTATGTATTCAGGATAATAGCAGGAGGGAGACGGAACTGCTGGCAGGGTAGATTCTCATGTAAGGGTCTTTTCCTATGTGAGACTGATTGTTATTAAATTATTTCTTGTTAAATTTGCATAAATAAGAAGGTCTGAATATGGCAGTATATTTGTTTATCAGCGGACAGGAAATATTTATTATTATGGTTGTTGCCCTCATTCTGTTCGGGGCGCAGAAGATACCAGAGATAGCTAAGGGCCTCGGTAAGGGTATGCGTGAATTCAGGAAGGCTACCGATGATATAAAACGTGAATTCAATGAAAGTACCAAAGATGTTAAGGATGATATCAATGATGTGTCTGATACGGTAAATAAGAATTTAAAAGACTGACAGATACTATCCTTACCTGAAAAAGCGCTCCCCTGATGATATACCTGATGCTTTTTGCCGGACTGGCCCTGCTTCTTATCAGCGGTGAGTTTCTTGTGAGGGGGGCTGTAGCGCTGGCGGCTCATTTCAGATTATCCAAACTTGTTATTGCGCTGACTGTTGTTTCCTTAGGCACATCTGCACCTGAGCTGGTGGTGAGTGTAGATGCGGCATTAACAGGTTATGCGGATATATCGCTTGGCAATGTGGTAGGCAGTAATATTTCAAATATCAGCCTGGTACTGGCGATTGCCATAATAATAACTCCCTTTTTTGTTAATACACGCTCATTATTACGCAACTGGATAATAATGATGAGCTTGAGCTTATTGCTGCTGGTAATGTTGAGCGATCTGCAGCTTTCACGTCCGGAAGGTATTATACTGCTTGTTTTACTGGTATCCTTCATTTACTTCACCTTACGTACATCAGGAAAAGAAGGGAAGAATGGTATTGCTGAACCACCGGTGGTGAGGATTAAGCTTACCGCAGCAGTTATGATGGTAATATTATCATGTCTTGGACTGGTAGCCGGGGCCGATTTACTGGTGAAAGGTGCCAGTGAGACAGCAAGAATAATGGGGCTGAGTGACAGGATAATTTCCGTTTCAGTTATTGCGCTTGGCACAAGCCTGCCCGAGCTGGCCACATCAGCTGTGGCCGCAGTGCGTAAGGAGAATGATATATCCATAGGCAATATTCTTGGATCCAATATATTTAATATACTTGCAATACTCGGCATCACCTCGGTTATCACCCCTTTCAGCCTTGACGACCCAGGTTTTTTCTTTGACCTGGTATGGATGTGCGGAATATCACTGATATTATTTATTCTTATGCTACCTTTGCGGGGAACTGTTTTGAGCAGATGGAAAGGATTGCTGCTGGCGGTAATATATTTGACTTATGTTTTTATTGTCTTCTTCGTTAAATGATGAAGCGGAATCAAATATTGAATAATGATTAGAGCAAAAGATATAACCAAATCATACGGGGACCTCAGAGTACTTAAAGGTGTTGACATGGAAGTCAGGAAGAGCGAAATAGTGACTATAGTGGGGCCCAGCGGTGCCGGTAAGACAACCCTTCTGCAGATACTGGGTACACTTGACAGGCCTGATGAGGGCTCGGTTGAGTGTGATGGCGTGCTTCTAAATATGCTTAATGCCAGACAGTTGGCCCGCTTCAGAAATGAGCAGATAGGCTTCGTGTTCCAGTTCCACCAGCTGCTTCCTGAGTTTACAGCCCTGGAGAATGTGTGTATACCGGCATATATAGGCGGAAAAAGCAAGCAGCAGGCAGAGAAAAGGGCCGGGGAGCTGCTCAGTTTCCTTGGACTCGATTTGCGGCTTGAACATAAGCCTTCGGAGTTAAGCGGCGGTGAGCAGCAGAGGGTGGCCGTGGCCAGGGCACTGGTTAACAGTCCTAAGGTGATACTGGCTGATGAACCCTCGGGTAACCTGGATACCAGGAATAAAAAGGAACTCCATAAGTTGTTCTTTGACCTGAGGGATGAGTTCGGGCAGACGATAGTGATTGTGACCCACGACAGGGAGCTTTCAGGTATGTCCGACAGGAAAATTGAAATAAAAGACGGTGTGATCTTCAATGGGTGACAGGA
>JBKHBA010000085.1:0-9367 GCA_046542595.1 Bacteroidales bacterium
CTGATCCCACAACGGAAACAAATACAGGTTTTACAAACGATGGTGAAGGGACAGGTACATTCAGCAGCAGCATAACCGGACTGGAAGCCAATACAAAATATTATGTGCGTGCCTATGCCACAAACAGTGCCGGAACAGCCTATGGCAACCAGCTGGAGTTCACTAGCGAAAAAGATCCAGACCTGCCGGTGGTAACAACATCAACAGTTACCGATATTACAAGTTACACAGCTGTGAGCGGAGGTGAGATAAGTGACGAGGGCAGCAGTGAAGTATTGTTGCGCGGCGTTTGCTGGTCTCTGACACAAAGCCCCACAATAGATGACGAATACACGGAAGATGGTGCAGGAACCGGCACTTACACAAGCAATATCACAGGCCTGTATTCAGGCACAACATATTATGTAAGGGCTTATGCCACCAACAGTTACGGGATAGCCTACGGGGAAGAACTGAGCTTTACCACCCTGCCCGGACCTTCAACGGTTGAAATCAGGGTACTCAGAAGTAAGCCGGGACAGGTATCGGTTGATGCAGATATTATAAGGGACGGCGGTGCCGGGGTAACAGAGCGGGGTTTTGTATGGGATACAAGCCCTGACCCTGACCTGGACAGCAATGCCGGTTACAGCACCGAAGGACAGGGCAGCGGTCCCTATACAGGTGAAATAAGCGGACTTTCCATTAACACAGATTATTATGTGCGGGCCTGGGCTACCAACAGTGAAGGTACATCATACAGCGGGCAGCTGCTTTTCCATTTCTGGGATTACGGAACAATTACGGATATTGACGGTAACAGCTATAATACGGTTACCATCGGCAGCCAGGTATGGATGGCAGAAAATTTAAGGGTTGCCCGTTACAATACAGCCATACCCATACCCGGGGGACTGACTGATGAAGAATGGAAAAACACAACGGAAGGAGCTTACGCTGTCCCTTATTATGGCAGTGTTGACGAGCTTAACTCAGAAGAAGAGGTGCTTCAGGCCTACGGTGCACTTTATAACTGGTATGCCGTGGAAACAGGCAATCTGTGCCCTGCCGGCTGGCGGGTGCCAACAGAGGCTGACTGGACACAATTAAAAGATTACATAAATAATAATTATGACACACTTATTCAGGCTACCGCCCTCAGGTCCTGCCGTCAGGTAGATTCTCCCCTGGGTGGAGATTGTGCCACAACGGAACACCCCAGATGGGATGCAGATGACAGATATGGGATTGATTTTTTTGGTTTTTCCGGGCTTCCAATCGGAATGCGCTGGGCAGGCTCGTGGTTCAGTATCGATTACGGAGCTTTCTGGTGGAGCTCAACACCATATTCTGAATCAGCTATATCTTACTATATATGCAATCAATACACTAATTTGACAAATCAATCCATTAATAAAGGAACCGGCCTTTCCATCCGCTGCATAAAAGAATAATACCCACTGCCATATTCAATACTGCACCGGCATTCCGGAGCACATAATGATACCCCCGGGTGTTTTGGTGTTTTGAATCATGCCTGGATAATTCCACGCATGTTCCGCGAGTATGGCACGGATCTGGAAATCTTTGCATGCAGGCAGGCTTCCCTTTGAAGCTAAATGCAATTACTTTATTGCCGACTTAAGGATACCGCGCTGCGATGATGAAATAAAATCAATAATATAACTGAGCTCTTTTGTGGCTTCAAAATTATCCTCCAGGTATTGCAGGGCCTGGCTTATATTCCTGCCGCTGAAATACACTGCCTTGTATATCTTATCAAGCTCTTCTATCTTGTCCCTTTCAAAACCACGCCTCCTCAGGCCTATCCTGTTAAGACCCATAAAACCAAGGGGGTTATTATTAATGGTTGTGTAGGGGGGTATGTCCTTGCCGAACATGGCACCGCCGCTGACCATAGCATGAGCACCCACACGTGTAAACTGATGGGCAGCAGCCCCTCCTCCAAGGATGGCGTAATCATCAATCCGCACCTCTCCTCCCAGCATTACATTATTTACCAGTATAACATTATTGCCTATTATACAGTCGTGGGCCACATGGGCATTGGCCATCATAAGGCTGTTATTGCCCATAATGGTTTTCCCCAGTGCCACGGTACCCCTGTTTATGGTTGATCCTTCCCTGAAGGTGCAGTTATCACCTATCTCAGTTGTTGTTACCTCGCCTGCAAATTTAAGGTCCTGGGGTATGGCTGATATCACAGCTCCCGGGAACACCCTGCAGTTACTGCCCATGCGGGCTCCGTCCATAACGGTTGCGTTAGGACCAATCCAGCAGCCGTCACCTATTACCACATCAGCGGCTATATATGCAAAAGGGTCAACAGTAATGTCCTTACCGAGACTAGCATCAGGATGGATAAATGCCTTATCTGAGATCATTATTATTTGTTTTTTATTATCTGGGCCACCAGTTCACCCTCGGCAACAAGCTTATTACCAACATATACATGACCGTACATCGAGACTATACCCCTGCGCGGAGGCTCGGCCATTTCAAGCTTGATAATAAGTGTATCACCCGGCACCACCTTTTTCTTAAACTTAACCTTATCTATCTTAAGGAAATATGTTGACCACCTCTCCGGTTCTTCCACATTGTCAAGAACCAGTATACCTCCCACCTGTGCCATGGCTTCAACCAGCAATACACCAGGCATAACCGCCTCAGCAGGAAAATGGCCCTGGAAGAAAGGCTCGTTAAATGTTACATTCTTTATCCCTATGATTGTACTT
The DNA here is from genome assembly GCA_046542595.1 of Bacteroidales bacterium. GTDB lineage: Bacteria > Bacteroidota > Bacteroidia > Bacteroidales > VadinHA17 > UBA9300. Next base: position 2,739 of record JBKHBA010000085.1, read on the forward strand.
TCATCACGCTGAACAACCTTATCAACAAGCAGGAAAGGATACCTGTGCGGCAGTCTTTTCTTTACTTCCTCAAAGCTGATCACCGGCTCGGCTGCAGGATCATAAACGGGGATGCTCTTTTTGGAACCAGCTTTTTTTATCTCCTGCCTGACAAGCCTGGCCAGGTTTGTATTAGCCATATGTCCGGGCCTGGTAGCCACTATCTTACCCTTTATATGTTGTCCTACCAGTGCCATATCACCCAGCAGGTCAAGTAATTTATGACGGGCAGGCTCATTTGGATAACGCAGAGCCGTATTATTGAGTATGCCTTCTTTATGAGCCGTGATATTGGGCTTGTTAAACATCCTGGCTATGCGGTCTATCTCTGACTGGTCAACCTCTTTCTCGAGTATCACTATAGCATTATCCAGGTCGCCGCCCTTTATCCTGCCTGCCTTGAACAGTGGCTCCAACTCATGGAAGAACACGAAAGTCCTGCTGGCCGATATCTCCTTGACAAAATCATCCTTGCGGTCCAGCACAGCATACTGGTTGCCCAGTATCTTTGAATTATAGTCAATAAGCACATTTATACTGAGATGATCATCGGGATATATGATAAGGTCAACGCCATGCTCCTCCTCTGAATAGACAATCTTTTCCTTAACCTCAAAATAGTTTCTGAGCCTGTCCTGCTCAATAATACCGGTCTTTTCAATAGCCTCTACAAACTTCATGGCACTGCCACCCATAATAGGTGCTTCCGGGCCATCAATCTCAATCAGCACATTATCAAGGTTCATTCCGTAGAATGAGGCCAGTACATGTTCTATTGTAGCCACCGAGGCTCCGTTCTCCTCCAGCGTGGTACCCCTTGTTGTATCGGTTACATTATCAGCCAGGGCTCGTATCACAGGTTTATCAGGCAGGTCAACCCGGCAAAACCTGTACCCATAATCCACGGGAGCCGGCTTGAAGGTGATATTCACATCAACACCCGAATGCAGTCCTTTGCCTTTAAGACTTACTTCCCCGGCAAGTGTTCTCTGGTTTTTTATACTCATCTGAATATTGTCTTAATCCGTTTAATCTGCCTGCAAAGAAATAAAAAATATTTCGAACGTGCCATAAAAAGCTGCTCTAACAGTATTGAAATCAAACATCTTCATTTTGAACGCGCCTGATTATCTGCCCTTTATCTGCTCTATCTCATCCTCAAGCCTGTCCACCCTGAGCTTCAGATCGGGCAGTTTCCTGAACACTATATATGACTGCTGGTACTTTTTATATTCAAAGCCGGGGGATCCGTAAAGTGTTGTTTTCTCTTTCCTTACCGGTCCGCCTATACCTGTTTGCGCGGCAGCCCTGGTGCCGTCTGCTATTTTAACATGGCCTGTCACCCCTACCTGGCCTCCGAACATGCAGTTGCGGCCTATCTTTGTTGATCCTGCCACACCTGTCTGGGCAGCCATAACCGTGTTTTCACCTATCTCCACATTATGAGCCACCTGTATCAGGTTATCCAGTTTAACACCTCTCTTTATCAGTGTTGAACCCATGGTGGCCCTGTCAATAACAACATTGGCGCCTATCTCAACATTATCTTCGATGATCACATTGCCCAGCTGCGGTATCTTCCTGTAATTCTGATCTGACCGGGGGGCAAAACCAAAGCCGTCACTGCCAATGACAGAACCTGCATGGATATTGCAATTACTGCCAATAATACAATCGTGGTAAACAGTAACGCCAGGGTATATGGATGTTCCATCTCCCAGCCGGCAGCTATCGCCAATGCTTGCGTTGGGATAGACAGAGCAGCCGTCGCCCAGCACCACATTCTCTCCGATATATGCCATGGGACCTATATATACATTCTCACCTATGCTGGCTGAGTCCTCAATCACCGCCCGCGGATGCACACCTGTCTTGCGCGGTTTTGACTGCTCATATAATGTGAGCAGGGCGGCAAAGGCCTCATAGGCATTATCCACCCTTACCAGCGTTGCTTTAACAGGGGATGATGGTTTAAAATCTTTATCCACTATAACAACAGAGGATCCTGTATCATATATATATTTTTCATAACTCATATTGGAGAGAAAAGACAGTGCTCCTTCATGACCCTCCTCTATTCGTGCCACCGACCTGACGGTAACACCGGGGTCGCCTTCTACCACCCCGTTAATATATTGTGCAATCTGTTCAGCTGTGAATTTCATATGATTATATTTTATTTATTTCATTGGTCAAATGGAACTAACCATTAAAAAATAATCATACTCTTAATGTGAAATAATGATGATTTTTTAATGGACGTTTCATATACTTAAAATTTTAAACCAATTATACTATCTGTAAATTATATTTCTGAGGTCTTTGGGATAACAAAGAAAATACCTGGTGGTACTTTTAGATAAGGCCTCGTGCCTGAGGATACCTGACAGATCCGTCAGTTCACTGAGTGAGCCGTTGCGCTTCATAATCCTGATACTCGGGGCAGAAGGTGCATAGGCCAGGTTGGAGACTGATCCCGTATAGACATAACTGCCTGTATCCACTGAGCGAAAATCTTTAAGTTCCATCAGGGCTTCTGAAACACTATCTGCCTGCTCCCCGGTAAAAGGCTTATCAGAAAGTTCTATTGCAGGCAGACGGCGGGAAATAAAAGCTTTTGCCAGGTCTGAGAGTACCCTGTCACTGTTATCAGCCCACAGGCGTATGGAAGCTATTACCTCTCCATCGTCAAGCTTAAAAAACATATCCGTAAATCCCTCAATATCCCCGCTCAGCAGCTCCTGCCTCTCTATTCTTGTCCTGAGAAAATACTCTACCGATGCTGTTGAAGACAGCTCTCCCCCCCTGCTTATAAGGTCCCTTGCCCTGCCAATAACCCTTTTCAGCATCTGGTCAGCTGCCAGAACAGTCTTATGCATATAAACCTGCCAGTACATAAATCGCCTTGCAATAAGGAATTTCTCTATTGAATAAACACCCTTTTCTTCAACTACCAGCCTCCCGCCGGCAATATTCAGCATACTAATTATCCTGTCTGAACCCACTGACCCTTCAATAACGCCTGTGTAAAAGCTGTCCCTCAGAAGGTAATCCAGCCTGTCCATATCCACCTGGCCGGATATAAGGTCATTAAAAAATTTCCTGCCATATCTGTCACTGAACATCTCTATAGCCAGATCCAGCCTGCCGGAATACTTCTTATTGAGTATATTCATTATCAATAATGATATCTCTTCATGCCCTACCCGTCCTGAAATATTAAACTCAAGGGAATGGGAGAAGGGTCCGTGACCCAGATCATGGCATAATATAGCCACAAGGGCTGCCTCATACTCCTCATCACTTATCCTGACTCCTTTTTTGCGAAGTGTTGTAAGAGCCTCCCCCATAAGGTAAAGGGCTCCCAGGCTGTGTAAAAACCTGCTGTGGGTGGCCCCGGGATAAACAAGGTCGGTAAGGCCCAGTTGCCTGATGAACCTTAAGCGCTGAAACCAGGGATCTTCTATCAGATCATAAATGAATTCAGAAGGTATCTTAATGAACCCATGTACAGGATCGTTCAGTATCTTCAGTTTATTTATTCCGGGATCCAATTTATATATTTTTGTTTTACAAAATTAGAAATTACTTTTATAAGCCTGCAAGATATTTAAAATCATTACCATAATGTTAAACATATATAAAAACACAAAATACGGTAAAATATTACCAGCTATTTGAAATATTTTAAGTCTTTAAAGAGTCATATACATATTATGCATTTCCAGAATTAAACAAAGACCCATAATGAAGATCGAAATTAAGGATCTCGATGTTATATACAAGAACGGCAATCACGCTGTCAAAGGCATCAACCTTACCATTGAAGAAGGCATGTTCGGATTGCTGGGCCCTAACGGCGCCGGCAAGTCGAGCCTGATGAAAGTGCTTGTTGCACTTATGAAGCCAACATCCGGTGAGGTGCTGGTGAACGGGGAGGATATCCAGAAGCAGAGAAAAAAGCTGAGATCCTTCCTTGGCTACCTGCCGCAGGATTTCCGCTTTTTCACAAGGCTCAAAACATGGGAATTCCTCGATTATGCAGGCTCTCTAGCCGGTATCAAAAACAGGAAAGAAAGGCTGGCTATCGTTGACGAGCTGCTTGACAGGGTGGGACTGCTGGAGTCGCGCGACAAAAAAGCAAATAAACTGTCGGGAGGGATGAAACGAAGGCTGGGCATTGCCCAGGCCCTTATCGGAGACCCCAGGATCATAGTGGTGGATGAGCCTACAACCGGACTCGACCCTGACGAAAGGATACGCTTCAGGAATATACTGTCTGACCTCAGCCAGAATGACGTTACCATAATACTGTCGACACATATCGTTGGAGATATATCATCCACCTGCCAGGGTATGGCCCTGCTGAACAGGGGCGAAATGGTCTTCTCCGGCTCACCCGATGAACTGGTAAAGCAGGCTGCCGGTCATGTCTTCAACCTTAGCCTGACCCAGGAAGAGTATGACAGTATAAAAGACAACTACCATATAATATCCTCCATACCAAGTGAGAAAGGCTGGGATGCACAGGTGGTGGCAGATGATGTTTCAGGATTTGACAGCCAGGAGATTGAACCCAACCTTGAGCATGCCTATGTTTATTATATGGAGCATAAGATAAATGCTGTTCCACAGGTATAGACACATAAGAAAAAAGAAATGATCTCAATACACAACATCAGAACCGTTGCCCGCTATGAAGCCAAAACTCTCAGGCGCAGCTGGCTCTTCAGGCTTTTCTCCATAGGATCGCTGATTATTCTCACTATCATGAATATCGGGCTTTTCAGTCCGGTCGGAGGCGAGGATTGGCAGTTCCTGGCCATCCCGTCCTCCATGCCCCTGGTAAATCTCTATATACTGAATATAGCCCAGTCACTGATTATAATCTTCCTGGCATCCGACTTTCTTAAGAGAGACAAAAAGCTGGATACCAATGAGGTCCTTTATACAAGGCCTATGTCCAATATGGAATATGTCTTTGGTAAATCACTGGGTATATTAAGACTGTTCCTCGGCGTAAACATTCTCATACTTTTAATCACACTGATAATAAACATAATATCACAGCAGGCATCCATTGATGCTGCTGCCTACTTTCAATATCTTTTTATCATCAGTATCCCAACCCTTATCTTCAGCCTTGGTTTTGCATATATCCTGATGTCACTTATAAGGAACCAGGCCATAACCTTCCTGCTGCTGCTGGGCATTGCCGCACTCAATATGTTCTACCTGTTTAACAGGCTGGGCTCCTTCTTCGATTATATGCTGTTTGGCTTTCCCGTTTTTAAATCTGGTATCACCGGCTTCAGCAATCCTGACATGATACTGGCACAAAGGCTTATGTTCACTTCCCTGGGTCTGGTTTTTATTTTTGCGACTATCCTGATGTTCAAAAGGCTGCCACAATCAAAAACCCACAGGCTCATAAGCGGTGTCTCCCTCCTGCTTTTCCTGTCATTAAGCGCCTATTCAGCATATTATTTTCTCGACAGGCATTTCCATGATATGGAACTGAAAAATACGGTTATTGAAACCAACCGGAAGTATGAGGACAGTGATTTCCTGAAGGTGACAGATACGGATATAGTGCTGAAATATAAAAACAGGCAGATTAATGCTGAAGCCTCACTGACCTGCATAAACGGGCAGGACAAAAATGTTAACACCGCACTCTTTTCCCTCAATCCGGGTTTAAAAATAGAAGCGATAATGATTAAAGGTGCCCCCGCCTCATACACCACTGACGGGCATATTATACTTATTGAGCTGAAGGAAGAGCTTTTGCCCGGCTCATCTGTCAGCATTGACTTCAATTATGAAGGCAGCATAGAAGAAGCCTATTCCTATCCCTGGCATACTGAAGACATCAGGGAGAACGGCTACGCAATAGGACCGGCTCGCATAGATAAGAAGCAGGCTATTCTTAAAGACGATTTCCTTCTTCTTACCCCTGAAAACCACTGGTATCCCGTGGCCGGACTTAACTACTATCCATCCACACCCGCAAAAATACTTGTTGATTTCACCACTTATACACTTAAGGTGGACCGGGGCAACGGACTGGTAGCAATATCACAGGGGGCAAGACACTCAGATAATGATTACTGGTATTTCACCAATGAAAACCCGGTTACAGGCATAAGCATCATTGAAGGACATTATGTCAGCGACACCATTAGTGTTGACTCAATAGATTTCATTGCACACTACTACAAGGGGCACGACTACTTCAGGGATAACCTGAGCGAACTGGGCGACACAATAGGCAACCTGATCTCAGGAGTGATAACAGATCTGGAAACCAATTTCAGCGCTGAATATCCTTTTAAAAGGCTCAGCCTGGTGGAGGTTCCTGTCCAATTCCATTCGATTGAGAAAAAAAATACTCAGACAAGAGCCGAGGTGCAGCCATCATTGATACTGGTACCGGAAAAGCTGGCAACCATGAATAATTCTGGTTTTTACAATGCGATAAAAAGGCAGAAGAAAAGGATGGAAAGGAGTAATGAGGTAATAACAGACCGGGAACTGCAGGTTCGTGCCTTTAATAATTTTGTGAGGAACACATTTATCAGCAGCAGCAT
>JBKHBA010000086.1:0-9260 GCA_046542595.1 Bacteroidales bacterium
AGGTAATATTCCTTTTTACCAGGAAGGGGATGTTAACCTTCAGCTTGGAATATACCAGTCGGGCAGCGTACTTAACTACCTGTATTTCGGGGTTGTGAAAGGAGTATATCCTCCGCTGATATTTCTTGGCCTTGGGGCAATGACAGACTTTTCATCCCTGCTGTCAAACCCACGGTTAATGATTCTGGGAGCGGCTGCACAGATAGGAATATTCCTGACCTTCCTGGGGGCCTTGATGTTGAATTTTGCCCCCCCGGAAGCGGGTGCAATAGGTATAATAGGGGGGGCAGACGGACCTACGGCTATCTTCCTGTCATCACGCCTGGCCAATGGTGTTAATATACTCCCTGACGGAACGACTGTTAAGAATCTTATTGGACCCATAGCCATAGCGGCATACTCATATATGGCACTGGTGCCGGTTATCCAGCCACCCATAATGAGGCTGCTGACGTCAAAGAGAGAAAGAAAAATAAGGATGAAGCCCCCAAGGGCGGTATCAAAAACAGAAAAGATATTATTCCCCATTATCGGGCTGTTGCTTACAGCCTTTATCTCACCAAGCTCACTGCCGCTGCTGGGAATGCTTTTCTTTGGTAACCTTCTGAAGGAATCAGGCGTAACAAAACGCCTTGCAGAAACAGCCCGTACATCTATGGTGGATATTGTTACCATTCTGCTTGGCCTGACAGTAGGTGCATCAACACAGGCAGATGTATTTCTTACACCTGACTCATTGCTGATATTTTTACTGGGAGCCGTTTCTTTTATAATTGCTACAGGGGGTGGATTATTGTTTGCCAAATTCATGAATCTTTTTCTAAGCGGCAATAACAGGATTAATCCCCTGGTGGGAGCCGCAGGAGTGTCTGCTGTACCTGACAGTGCCAGGGTGGTTCAGACTGAAGGTCTCAGAGCTGATCCTACAAATCACCTGCTGATGCATGCCATGACACCCAATGTGTCAGGTGTTATCGGTTCAGCTGTTGCAGCCGGAATATTACTTAGTTTTCTTGGATAAATTTTTGTGTATCTTTAGGTTTGTATAAACAGTGTTCAAATTAATACCGTATGAGTAAAATTGCTGTAGCGGGTAATGCAGGACCCAGGATAAGATCTGACTGTGAGCTAAAGCTTGAAATCAGAGCAGGCGGTGGAATCGAAATAAAACTTGCTTCAAAGGTGAAATCAATGTACGGTAATTCAATTACCTCTGAACTGGAGAAAGGGCTGGTGTTTTTTGGTATTAAAAATGCCCTTCTTGAGGTTAATGATTCAGGTGCCCTGCCATTTGTGCTGATGGCCAGGCTTGAGGCAGCTGTAAAGGCTCTTATCGACAGCGATAAGGAGCTTTTACCGGAGATGATTGAGGCTAATATGTATGGATCTGAGCGTAAACGTTTCAGGTTCAGCCGGCTTTACCTGCCGGGTAATACACCAAGTATGATGCTTAATGCCGGACTGCATTCACCCGATGGTGTTATTCTGGACCTTGAAGATTCTGTGGCACCGGCTAAAAAGGATGAGGCCAGGTTGCTGGTAAGAAACGCCTTAAGGCAGGTAAATTTTTATGGGGCCGAGAGAATGGTGAGGATAAACCAGGGTGAGAGAGGTATTGAAGATTTGAAGTATATACTGCCTCATAATGTCCACCTTATTCTTGTACCCAAATGTGAAAGTGGGGAATATATAAAAAGGCTGGAAAAAGAAACACTGAAAAATTCTGGTCCGGAAGGAAGCGGAAATGAAGTTTTCTTTATGCCCATAATTGAAACAGCTCTTGGTGTCGAAAAGGCCTGTGAAATTGCCTCTGCCAGCAAAAATGTGGTTGCCCTTGCTATCGGTCTGGAAGACTATACCGCTGACCTGGGCGTACAGAGGACAAATGAAGGCACAGAATCGCTTTACGCGCGCCTGAGACTGGTCAACGCTGCCAGGGCCGCAGGAGTACAGGCCATAGATTCTGTTTTTTCCGATGTTTCCGATATGGAAGCATTGAGAAAAACAGCGGAAATATCAAAATCATACGGTTTTGAGGGAATGGGATGTATACATCCAAGGCAGATACAGGTGATAAAGGATGCTTTTGCACCCGGGGCGGAGGAGATAGAGAAGGCAGCCAGAATAGTGAAAGCATATCGTGAGGCTGAAGAGAAAGGACAGGGTGTGGTGGCGATTGGATCAAAAATGATTGATCCTCCGGTAGTGGCAAGGGCCCTGCAAACCATGACACTGGCTGAAAAACTGAATATGCTGCCTGAAGATGGCAATGAAGAAGATTAAACTAATACCATTATTTGATTATGGCGGATGAACTTGTCAGAAATGCCGCAGGACGGCAGGTTGTAACAGAAATTAACGGACAGCAGGCTGTGCCGTTTAAAGGGGTGGGTAAGTATAAGCCTGAAGGAAGAAAATATGCTCCCCGCATATCCAGCTGCAGCGACTATCCTGATGACGGAAACAAGGAAGTTGAAACCATAAAGGAAGCACTGGTCAGGGCCGGAATAAAAGACGGGATGACGATATCAACCCATCACCATTTCAGGAATGGTGACCTTGTGGCCAATATGTTGTTTGACGCTGTCAGTGAGCTGGGAATAAAAGATATAAGGTGGTTTCCTTCAGCTTCCTTTCCCTGCCATGATCATCTTATACAGTACCTTGAAGATGGTACAATTCATCATATTGAAGGAAGCATGAACGGTCCCCTTGGCAAGTATGTTTCGGAAGGGAATATGAAAGGAATGGCGGTGCTGAGATCACACGGAGGCAGATACCAGGCTGTGCAGGATGGTGAGGTGGAGATAGATATTGCGGTCATAGGAGCTCCGGCTGCCGATCCTTTTGGTAATGCCAACGGACTGGATGGTGATTCAGCATGCGGACTGCTGGGTTTTGCACTTGCTGATTCACAGTATGCAGATAAGGTGATAGTGGTAACAGATAATATGGTCCCTTTCCCTTGCATTCCATGGCAGGTACAGGGGAATTATGTTGACTATACCGTAAAAGTGGAAAAACTGGGTGTACCCGAAAAGATTATATCGGGGACCACAAGGATAACAAAGAGTCCGGACAGGCTTTTACTTGCCGAGCTAACTGCAAAATTCTGTGATGCCGCCGGTATTATAAGGGAAGGATTTTCTTTCCAGAGCGGGGCAGGGGGCACCTCCCTTGCCGTGGGAGAATTTTTTAAGTCCATTATGAAAGAAAAAGGCATAAGGGCAAGGTTTGCACGCGGAGGCAGTAATAAATATCTTGTCTCGATGCTTGAGGAAGACCTGGTTGATTATATTCTTGATGGTCAGACTTTTGATCTTGATGGTGTAAGATCAATGAGAGATAATCCCAGGCATGTATGGACCAGCCCTTTTACAAGCTATAACTACCATGGTAAAGGTAACTTTGCCCCGCTGGTTGATGTGGCGATACTGGGAGCAACAGAGGTGGATGTCAATTTCAATGCCAATGTGGTGACGCATTCAGATGGCTACCTGCTGCATGGTATAGGAGGCTGGCAGAACTGCCTCTTTTCAAAAACTGTTATACTGCCTCTTCCACTTATGCGGGACAGGGTGCCTGTGATAATTGATGAGGTAACAACACTATGTGGTCCCGGAGAGTTGATCGATGTTATAATAACTGAAAGAGGGATAGCAATTAATCCGCTCAGAAAAGATCTTCAGGAGGCAGTTAAAGGATCAGGTCTGCCCGTACGTTCAATACATGAGCTTAAGGAAGAAGCAGAAGAAATATGTGGTAAACCTGAAAGGGCAGCTGCCGGTGAAAAAGTTATTGCAGCAATAAAATGGGTTGATGGAACGGTAATCGATATTGTAAGAAACGTGAAAGTTTAACTGTAGCTCCGGCTACCTGAAATAATATGTTATGAGTATTTATAAATGCACCGTATGCGGACATGAGTATAATCCTGCCGAAGGAGATCCTGCAGGAGGAATAGAAAAAGGTACTGCCTTTGAAAATCTGCCTGAAGACTGGACATGCCCTGTTTGCGGAGCCAGCAAAAAAGAGTTTGAGAAAGTGGCTTAAGCAGCCGGGATATTATTGATTACATCCACCAGTAAATCCCAGAACTTTTTCGTGGTTTCAATATCAAGCCTCTCCTGCGGGGTATGGGCACCCAGTATGGTGGGCCCGATAGATATCATATCCAGTCCGGGATACTTCTCAAGTATTAGTCCGCATTCCAGCCCGGCATGTATAGCCCTTACCCGTGGCTCAGTGCCAAAGAGTTTGAGGTATGATGATGACGTTATCTTAAGAATCTCAGAATCAGTATCAGGTTCCCAGCCGGGATAACCGTCTGAATGGTGAACAAGAGCATTATTGTCTGTAAATATCTTGTTTATACGTCCTGCAATTTCATTTTTTGCTGAATCAACTGAACTCCTCTGGCTTGTTACTATCCGTATATGACCGTCAGTAAATTTTACAGAAGCAAGGTTGGTGGATGTTTCAACAAGCCCTTCCATATCCTCAGACCAGGATATTACACCGTGGGGGCAATCGTCCAGTGCCCTGAGCAGTGAGTTTTGAGTGTGAAGGTCAATAACGGTTGAAACAGATTCTGGTTCTTTAATGCTGATGTCAATTCCGGGTTCAGTGTCCTTATACCTGCTTTTTATATCCTCCAGATATTTTTTTACAGACTTCTTTATCTCACCGCTATATTTCCTGTCAAATGTAATATCCGCGAATGCTTCCCTGGGTATGGCATTCCTGAGATTGCCACCTGTAAACCTGCTTATCCTGATATTATATTCCAAACTGAGTTTTTGGAGTAATACCGTCATCAGTTTTACCGAGTTGGCAAACCCCTTATGTATCTCATCACCTGAATGGCCGCCCTGGAGTCCTGTAAGGGCTATGGTCAGTTTATTATGTCCGGGATCAGCTTTCTCACCCTTATAAGTCATTTCGGCAACAGTATCTATGCCGCCGGCACAGCCGATAAATAATTCTCCTTCATCTTCAGAATCGAGGTTAATAAGTATAGGGCTGCTGAAAAATCCTTCTTCAAGCTCAAGGGCTCCTGTCATACCCGTTTCCTCATCAGCGGTAAAAAGACATTCTATCCTTCCGGTTTTTATCTCACTATCGGATAACAGGGCCATTGAAGCCGCTATACCGATACCGTCATCGGCCCCAAGGGTAGTGTCTTTGGCCTTAACCCAGTTTCCATCAATATATGGCTTAACAGGATCTTTTTCCCAGTTATGCTCTGTTTTTGCATCCTTTTCCCCCACCATATCCATATGGCTCTGAAGAACCACGCTTTTGCGGTTTTCGTAAGCAGGATCGGCAGGTTTGATAATAAGTACATTCCCTGCTTTGTCTGTTTTTGCTTCAAGATCATGTGCAGCGGCAAAATCAAGCAGGTATTTCCTTATCTTTTCTTCATTTTTTGAAAGCCTTGGTATCTGGCATATTTCATAAAAATATTTCCACACAAGGGTGGGTTCAAGATCATCAAATATCATATCAATTGTTTGGGGTACACTTAAAGGAAACAAAAGTATAAAATATTCACAAAAAGGTGTTAAAAATATGTCATGGATTTATATATATAATTATCCTCCCCGATTTTTTCTTAACAAAAAAATCACTTATTTTAACTAAGTAAATTAGAACTCTAAAATTAAAGCAATTCTTACTATGGAAAAAAGAAAAATAGTGGCACTACCCGGGGATGGTATCGGTGGAATTGTGCTTGAGCAAACTATAAGAGTGTTAAATGCTGCAGGTTTTGAAGCGGATTATATTCATGGCGATATTGGATGGGAGTACTGGGTTAAGGAGGGAAATCCCTTACCCCAGAGAACGATTGATCTCATTGAAAAACACAGGATAGCTCTTTTTGGTGCTATCACATCCAAACCAAAGGATGAGGCAGATAGTGAATTGCACCCATCACTGAAAAATAAAGGCCTTGTTTATTCAAGTCCGATAGTTGGCCTGAGGCAGCATTTTAACCTCGATATATGTTTGCGTCCATGCCGTACCTATAAAGGAAATCCACTTAATTTTATAAGAAGGAACAGGGAAGGCGGATTTGATGAACCACCTGTTGATGTTGCAATATTCAGGCAGAATACAGAGGGACTTTATGGTGGTGTTGAATGGTCAAACCCCCCGTCCATTGTTTATAAGGCACTGATGACGCATCCAAAATTTATTAAGAATTTCGGTTCTGTGCCTGTGGAGGAGATATCTGTTTCAACACGTATCTTTTCTAAAAAAGCAACCGAGCGGATAGTAAGGGCCGCCTTTAATCATGCACGTGAATATGGATATAAATCTGTTACTGTATGTGAGAAGCCCAATGTTATAAGGGAAACATCAGGCATGATGCTTAAGCTGGCCAGGGATATACAGAAAAATGAATTTTCTGACATCCAGTTGTGGAATACAAATATTGATGCGCAGATGATGTGGCTGACAAAGAACCCTGAGGACTATGGTGTTATTGTAGCCGGTAATATGTTCGGTGATATTGTCTCAGATGCATTTGCCGGTCTGATTGGTGGACTCGGCTTTGCATGCTCGGCACAGTTTTCTGCCGATGGTGTAGGTGTTTTTGAACCCACTCATGGTTCGGCTCCTAAATATGCAGAATTCGATACACCAATTGTAAACCCTATTGCAATGATTGAATCGGCCTGTATGATGCTTGATTTTATAGATGAGAAAGAAAAATCAGCTAAAATACGGAAGGCGGTGGCAGGAGTTATCAGCGAGGGCAAGGTACGCACCTATGATATGATGAAGATGCACGGGCATCCTGATGTTGTTAAAAATGGCGCTGCCAGCACCATTCAAATGACAGATGAAATAATATCGAACCTCTAAAACCAGATTCTTATGAATAAGGAAGTATATGATCTCTGGCCCGAGCTGGACTGGATCAGCAATGAAGAACTAAGGGAAAAGACAGCCAGGGTATGGGAGATAGCTCTTGAAAGAAGTGTGCTTGGCCCAGGCGACCTGCAGACAATACCCTTCACCCTCCTCTGTGGACCCGACCTCAAAGTGAGCTTCATGGCACATAAAAGATGTGTGGTGCATGTTGCCCTTGAGAGCGGGAGGAAGATGAATGAATTTTTTAAAGATGAGCTGCCGGTTGATATGGATACATTGATCTCCGGGGCCATACTGGCCGATGTGGGCAAGCTGCTGGAGTATGTCAAAGACAGTGAAGGGCAGGCCGTGCAGGGGACATATGGCAAATACCTCAGGCATCCCTTCTCCGGTGTATCACTGGCAGAAGAATGCGGCCTGCCCCCTGAAGTGTGCCATATCATTGCAGCTCACGCGGGTGAAGGTGATCATATAAAAAGGACAACAGAAGCATATATAGTGCATCATGCTGATTTTATGACCTTCCTGCCGTTTAAGAGCCGCCTGGTGGTATAAGTATAAAATGGATATTCCGCCTGGAGAGTATGGCTGCTTATCAGGCATATTCACAGATCACGGATAACTTTGACCTGAACGGATTCCTGAAAGTACAGCCTGTTCTGTGAATGTGCCTAATTAAAACCTGTATTTATTTTGTGCAGGTTTTCGGCACCCATCTTATCCACCTTCCGGTCATATGTCATAAGGCCGTTGGTCTCTGTTTCTACATCTGTGGTCTGGGTGTACACTGTTGCACTGAGTCCCTTTTCACGGATCAGCCTGAAAACAGTATTATAGAAATCCTCATATTTAGCCAGCAGGCTCTCTTTATCATCCATATTCTCATATCCCCAGTTTCTCTCTTCCCAGGTATGACCTTTAACCGGCAATCCCAGTCCGCCAAACTCACCCAGCACGGTTGCCCTGCCTTCTTCCGGGTCCGGGGCTACCGGTTCTGGATAATTATGTATATCCAGTATGTCACCCGTTCCCCTGTCAGCCCAGCCAGAGGCACTGTTCACCAGTCTTGTTGTATCAAGGCTTTTTACCAGTGCCGTAATGCGGGCTGTCTCATATTGCCCCCAGCCTTCATTGAATGGCACCCACATGATTATTGACGGATGGTTAAACCTGGTTTCTATCAGCCTGCTTAACTCAAACTCAAATTGCCTGGCTGATTCATCCGACCTCTCAATATCATCGTCATCATGCCCTATATGCCTGTCGCCGTTAGGCATATCCTGCCATACCAGCAGCCCTGTTTTATCACACCAGTAATAAAAACGCCTGTTTTCAATTTTAACATGCTTGCGCAGCATATTGAACCCCATCTTTTTTGTCATCTCAATATCGTAGCGCATAGCTTTATCCGATGGAGGAGTGTAAAGACCGTCAGGCCAGAACCCCTGGTCTAGCGGACCATTCTGGTAAACAAAGCGCTTATTCAACAGTATACGTGTAAATTCATCGTTATCCCTGCCAAGGGATATCTTTCTGAAACCGGTATAGCTTTTTATTCTGTCGGTAATAGTTCCCTCATGTAAAAGATCAATCTCAATATCATATAAAACAGGCTTGTCAGGGGTCCATAATTCAAAATCGTCAAGTTCAATTATTATTTCCCCTGCACCTGCTGTCTCTTTCTCCTTAAGAATATTATTGTCTTTAATGATACTGACCCTGGTGCTTACATTTTCCTTTTTATTATTTATCCGGGGTACTATATGTATGCTGCCTTTATTTATGTCTGTATACACCCTGAATGACTTAATATGTATATCATCAACGGGTTCCATCCATACTGTCTGCCATATACCGGATGAAGGGGTGTACCATATGCTATGCGGATCCGTATTCTGTTTGCCTACCGGTTGGGTGCCATTGCTTGACGGATCCCATACACTTACTTTCAGCTCATGTTTCTTTCCTCCACTTACAAAGTCGCTGATATCAATGCTGAAAGGATCATAGCCTCCTTTATGCTTTCCTGCCATTTTACCGTCAATCCACACTTTCGTCTCCCAGTCGCTTGCCTCAAAGTTCAGTATTATCCTTTTCCCCTTCCATGTACGCGGTACTTTTATCTCCCTCCTGTACCAAAGCAGCTGTTCTTCGTTTATTCTTTTTTTAACACCTGACAGGGCTGATTCAACAGGATAGGGCACAAGTATTTTGCCATCCCATTCTGTTACCTGCTGATCTTTATCTGTAATGGCATAATCCCACAAACCGTTCAGTCCGGACCATTCCTTTCTTTTCATGGCAGGCCTGGGATATTCAGGCCATGGATCTGAAGGATCTATATCATCAGCCCATTCCGTTAGCAGGGGGTTGTCAGC
>JBKHBA010000087.1:0-9225 GCA_046542595.1 Bacteroidales bacterium
TGTCTTGAAATGCGCCGCCAGCAACACGTGGACCAGCAGCAGCAGTCCGCCCAGGAGGACTATACCAATTATGATAAACATCAGTGGTATACAGATAATAGTGTAAAGCAGCATTGAGAGCTGAAAATTAAGGGCCTGCTTTCCATTCTGGTCCACGAATACCGATTCATGCCTCTTTGTCGACCAGCAGATGAGCGGACCAATAATGCCGCCAAACGGTATTATAGTACCTGCAAAAGTGCTTAGGTGACAGAACATAGCCCAGTTTCTCTCTTTTTCAGTTAAAACCCTTATTTCTTTGATCTCTTCATTCATCTCTTCATTCATGTCTTCAGTTTTTTAAAAGACGCAAAAAAATATTTCCTGTTGCATATCAGAACCGGGCCATACGCTTCAGGTCATTTACAAGCAAACCATTTGGTCTTCTGTTTGATATCTTATGTTCACCATAGAAATACATCCTGGCATCATCGGTACCCAGGAGCATCTTAAAGCATAAACCTCCTTTACCTGTGCTTTCAGGCCCCACCTTATGCAGAATAAGTGTATTTTCCGCCTCATTGAGTATAGCCTCATCCACTTCCTCATCCGTGACTATCTTCATCCTGTAGGGATAGTACTTTTCTATTGCTTCCATGGACCTCAGGTCGGGCTCAAGATCCGTTGCCGCCACCAGTATTGTTTTGGTGTTTATCTCGGGGATAAATTTGTTATAATACTTCAGGTATTGTTTACCTCTCTGTGAAGGGTCTTCCTTTATATGGTCCACATGAGACTGCATGAATCTTATTACCATTCCCAGCTTATGAGAATACTCTGTATCCTCTGCACCCTTTACAGACAGGGGAACAGCACAAAATTCAGGCATTTCTTCAATACGCGCCACATCCTTACCCAGCAGGAGGTTGATAAAATTAAAAACCAAGCCCGATTTATCTTTGTCAAACCTTGTGCCGGTCAGGACAATAAAAGAAGCGCCCGGGTCCGATCTTTTCTCATTGAATTCAGCAGTGCTGATAAATTCATAATCCGTCAGTTTCCAGTAATCCTCAACAGCTTCCTTTATCAGGGCATTATAGGTGGAGAACATATTATCCTCCAGGACAACATATGTTGTGGTATTATAAAACCCTTCAACCTCTTCAGGTTCAGGAAAGGGAGCCTGTGCAAAAAGGACATTACCGGCAAACAAAAGAGCGAGGAAGATCATTAATCTGTTCATCATAAAATTATTTAGGTAAATATAAAGGATGTTTTTCATTATACTTTCTCAGGTAAAGAAACATCATCTGTTTCTTTTTTTTCCTTCTGAGCTTCATAAACTCATCATATAACTCCGGGTCTTTGGACAGTATTGCTTCTACGTTTTTAAGCTCATATTCAATGAGATTACCTGTTTCAAAGTCTATCATATACTGTACCAGCTCATTCCTTGAAACGGTGGTAGGCCTGTAAGGCATATAGTACGGGCTGTAGTAGGAATTATATGAATAGGGTGAATAGTAGGGGTCGTAATGGTTATACGGCGAACCGTAATACCGCCTGTCATACGATGTGATGTCGGCAACAAAATGGCATACATTACCTACATAGGTTATCCTGTTAAAGCCTCCCTGCACCTGTATATACAAAATACCGTTTCGTGAATAGCCCCATATATCTTCCTTGCTGACCTCCTCCCGTATACCCATGGCATTATAATAGTATATCTTATCATTCTCAAAAACTTTTTTAAAGAAGTCACGGTCATTATAATCAGCAGAGGTTAAAATTTTGGCTTTAGACACCGGCTCATTGGCCCTGACCTGTTCGAAGTTAAAAAAGATACCATCATTAAACCTGAAATCAGGTGTAAACTCAACCAGGTCCTTCTCATGGTCCTGGGCAGCCATACTAACTGATAAAGCTGCAATAACGAACATAAAAAATCCTCTCCTCATGATATATAAATTTTCCCTTCCATAAACCATCAAATTTCGTACCGCACAAACAAAATTAAGCTTTTCAAAGAAAGGTAAAAAAGAATTTTCATATCTTTACGCTTACCAAAATAATTCCATACCTCAGAATGGGAATAAAAACTGTCAATGACAACGGTCCCGAACGTAAGAAGCTGTTCTCCCTGATAAGAAAAATGGTCAGTAACAACTCTTCATACTGGCTTGTTTTAATCATTATTTTTTTGCTGGCTTCAATAGTAACAATATTTTTCAGGCTCTGGTTAAGCTCGGTATTCCTGGTTGCCGCTGCCCTGATTACCACGGTATTTGCTTTCATCCTTATCAGGGATACAATCAAAAAGTCAGGGACTGCCATAGCAGCGCTGCAGGAGCAGATAGAAAAGAGGGATAAATATATATCGGATTTCTCTCACAGGATAAGGACCCCGCTGAACAACCTTCCTCTTATCAATGATCTGTTAAGCAGGCTGAGCGTAGAAAGGGATCAGAAAGAATTGCTGGACACCCTTGTCTCATCCACCAATAATATGATATCAGCCCTTAACGAGCTAACGATGAGATCGGCCGGAGAGATCTCCATTAAGCCACGCTCCAATATCAGGTTTGAACTGAGAAAAATCATTGATAACACAATTGAATTGCTTGATTTTGAATCAGATGCCAATATAAAACTGGATATATCATGGGATGACAGTATCAGCCGTGAATATATAGGAGACCCTGTGGCAATAAAGCAGATATTCATAGATATCTTAGGCAGCTGGTCAACAATATCTGAATCAGAGTTGCTTGAGGTTGATATAAGCCTTAAGCGGCTGTCGAATAAAAACAATACTGATATAATAGAGTTTATTATTGAAACCGGAACAGTATATAAGGAAGAAGATATCCATCACCACGACATAACTACGGCAAGAAGTCTGGCGGCCAGAATAATAAATATTATGGGCGGACATTATTCATATAAAATAGCAGATAATAAGTCGGTATTCAGTTTCACACTACCGCTGGCCAGGGTGAGTGCTGACAGGAAAGTTTCTGCTGTGGGTGAAAGAATAAGGCGGCTTAATATTGTGTCAGGGAAGAAAGACCAGAAACTTTTAAGCGAGGCCTCAATACTTCTTGTTGAGGATAATATTGCCAACCAGAAGATAGTCACAATATCACTTGGCTCGAAGGTTAAGAATATTGACACGGCCGTCAACGGCAAGGAAGCACTTGACATGTTTGGCAAGTCAAATTATGATATTATACTGATGGATATACAGTTACCTGTTATGGATGGCATAACGGCAAGCAGGAAGATAAGGGAGATTGAAGCAAGCACCAACAGGCATACACCGATAATTGCCATTACTGCCAATGCTATGATAGGGGATAAGGAAAAGTGCCTGGCTGCAGGTATTGATGATTACCTCAGCAAGCCCTTCCAGCCGGGTAAGCTGCTTTCAATGATAAGTAAATATCTTAGCCATCCGGTGCAGGATTAACAGATGGCCTCATTCCTATAACTATCATATCATCAACCTGTTCAGCCCCATTCCTCCATGTTTCCATTGATTCATTAATGATGGATTTCTGTTCATCCACGGGAAATTTATGTATAGTAAGCAGCAGGTGCCTGAAGCGCCGGTACATAAACTTCTTATTGGCGGGACCGCCAAACTGGTCGGCATAACCGTCAGAAAACAGGTAAATGATATCACCTGGCTCGATCTTCTGTGTCTTATTGTTAAATGAGCTTTTCCCCGGTACACCCAGGCTTATTCTGTCACCTTTTATCTCGATAAGCTTATTATCCCTTATAATATACATAGGGAAGAAAGCACCTGAGTATTGTATTTCTGCTTTCTGCTCGTCAATTGCGCATAAGCCAATATCCATGCCATCCTTAAGCAGGGCGTTGCTGTCATCGGTAACGCTGCTGAATGTTCTTGCTATTCCCTTACCCATTATTTCCAGTATCTCAGAGGGTTGCTGGATACCCTGGTCAAGGATGAGCTTGTTCAGCAGTTCCACCCCTATCATTGACATAAGGGCTCCCGGTACTCCGTGACCGGTACAGTCGGCTGCCACAACAAATATTTTATTATCTTTTTTTGTTATCCAGTAAAAGTCGCCGCTGACAATATCCTTTGGTTTGAAGAAAATAAAGGAATCAGGTATAATGCTGTAAAAATAATCTTCGGAAGGTAATAATGCCTGTTGCATATAGCTTGCATATATAATGCTGTCGGTGATATTCCTGTTCTTAAGCTCCAGCTCCCTGCGCTGCTTCTCAATCTTTTCATATGCCTTTTCTTTTTCACGCAGAAGCCGCCTGGTCTTAATAAGTGTGCTTGTCTGGTAGCGGACCACAAGGTAAACAACCAGGGCTGCCAGGACAAAATAAATGATGTAATGATAAATACTGACTGCCGGCAGATCAATATCCCGGGTCACAAAAATGATTTTTATAGGCAGTTCAACCAGAACCATGTATTATGAATTACAGAGCAATAAATAACAAAAACAGTTGTGATGCATCAGTTTATTTTTCAAAAATACTAAAATATGCCGGATAACTCATTGCCGGACGATACTGACAGAATCCCTCCTCCCATATCCGGTCTTATTATTTGTTTACTGTAAACACACTCAGTTACCTGCGGCGCTGACAGAGGCCCCTCCTCCCATATCCAGACCTTTCAGTTTAAGAGAGGGTGATTCATAGCTTTTGCCCGGACTGATCCTGCGCACTATATCATCCACCTCAGCTATTATTGTGTCATCTGATATCACCACATTGGGCCAGTCCCGTTTAAAATTATCCGAAAAATGGCTTTTTGACGTAGAGTCTATAAATATATTGCCCTCAACAATCCTGAGGTCGCGCTGCGGGTCTGTGTTTGCCAGTACCTGCCATGCCAGGAGTTGATTATCTTTTAAATCAAGCGTGCTATCCACAATAATTGCCACCAGTCCCCTGGCAGAAAATTTAAGCTTCATAATATCGCTGAACCTTGCCGATTCCTTTGACAGTCCCACTATCACCAGTGGCTGGTCAGGCAGGGGCATACTGAATTTCAGCTTATGGCTCATATTTTTAAAGACAGAGAGCGGTTCTCCCGGTTTAAACATGGTATGTTCCTGCCTGTTACTCTCTCCCGGCAATTTAACGCTGGCATCAATACCCAGTTTACCTCCAAAGGAGAAAGTGTCCGAAGCATGATCGAGGACATCGAGCGGGCCCCTGACTGTCATTATATCAAATTCAAAATCTGTGTTTAAAAAAACCTGTGCGGCCACGGCCCTGTAATCCCTGAGGTCTGTATCATCACTTACCACTATGATAAACTTGCTGAACATCATCTGTCCCGCACCGAAAAGTGAGTTTATCACTTTCATGCCCTGCCCGGGATAGCTCTTTTCAATTTTTACCAGCACCAGGTTATGGGCTACTCCCTGCGGCGGCATATGCAGATCGATTATCTCGGGTTGCAGGGTAAGCTTAATGGGTGACAGGAAGAGTTTTTCCGTGGCCTTGCCTATCCACGCATCTTCCATGGGAGGCACTCCCACCACTGTTGCAGGGTATATAGCATCCTTACGGTGGGTGATACGGCTTACATGGAATGCCGGGTACCAGTCGGCCAGTGAATAAAACCCTGTATGGTCGCCAAAAGGGCCTTCCCATATAAGATCCTCGTCTGTGTCTATATAGCCTTCGATAACTATATCAGCATCTTCAGGCACCCACAGGTCATTGCTGATGCATTTCACCATTTTCACTCTTTTCTTTCTCAGGAAACCTGCCAGGATATATTCATCCACACCCTGTGGCAGTGGGGCCGTAGCAGCATAGGTATAGACAGGATCTCCTCCCAGCACTACCGATACAGGCATCTTTTCACCTTTCTCTTTCCATGCCTCATAATGGTTTGCACCCGTTTTATGCCTGTGCCAGTGCATCCCTGTTGTCTTGCCATCCATAAGCTGCATCCTGTACATACCTGCATTCACTTCGCCGCTTACAGGATGCCTGGTATGCACTACCGGCAGTGTTATAAAGCGTCCGCCATCATGGGGCCAGCATTTCAGCGCCGGCAGGATGCCCAGGTCGGGATCTTCGATAATATTCTGCTGGCACACACCTTTTCCCCTGACCTTTTTTGGCATATAAGAAGCAAGTTTTGCGAGTCCGGGTAACATTTTAATTTTTTCCAGGAGTCCGTTGGCGGGACTGCTCATTCTGCTGAACACGTCCTCTATATCCTTCCCTGCCTCATCAAGATCACTGCGTCCCAGGGCCATACTCATCCGTTTGTCTGAGGCGAACATATTTATCAGCACCGGGAAGCCGGTACCCGTATTATTAAGAAGCAGTGCCCTCTCACCGTTTTTAACAAAACGGTCAGCCAGCTCTGCCACCTGCAGTACGGGATCAACAAATTCATCTGTCACCATCAGTTCATCCTGCTGTTCCAGTGCACGGACAAACTGTCTTAAACCATTATATGCCATTGACAATTATTTTACACAAAGATACCGGAAAAATAGTGATTGGCGCCAATCAGGCCAGGAGAATGAAAAAAACAATATGCATGGCATTTATCGGGCAGGGATATTCCAGGCAGGAGGGGAAGGCCCGGACAGGGACCATATAACGCAAAAATGGGAACTATTCTGACGAATAATTCCCATTTCACTGAAGGCTACCGAAATAATCTTCAGTGCCAGGTTACTGTTATTATGACCGGCTGTTTAAAGGCCTGAGCCTTTAAGCAGCCCTGACCATCAGGCAGTACCTGTTACAGTATAGCCTTCAGGCTGCCCTTTTGATTACCCGAAGGTAACCTTCCGGGGCGCAGAGTCATTTCTGACAAAACCATCTAAAGAACGCCATGCGGCTTCAGCGATTTTCCGGAAATCCGGCGAACCTTTATTCCGGTCTGCGGCTCCTTCATGAAGCGGGCCCTGGAGCCCGGTTGAAATATCGGGAATCGCAATTAAGCTCATCCGTCATTTCCTTCTTTCGGGAGCGGCCTTTTATCGCTCACCTGGTAAGAACAAATATATGTCAGTATACGATTCAGGACAAATTTTAAGGGGGGTATATATTAACGCAATATGAACAGTGGTTATTAACAATTGTTAATAACCCTGCAATGCCGTGAATTAAAAAGCTTTTCAGTTATTCTCCGCTCAGATTACGAGGTTCAGATCCGTAGTCCGGGGACATTAAAATCCATAGGTGGCAGTACTTCCCGGTTCCTTAAAAACCGTAGGTAGCTGTATTTCCCAGTTCTTCTTCTATCCTGAGCAGCTGGTTATATTTTGCCATACGGTCAGAGCGGCTTAACGAGCCGGTCTTTATCTGGCCGGAGCGTGTTGCAACTGCAATATCAGCGATGGTTGAATCCTCTGTCTCGCCTGAACGGTGTGATGTAACGGTTGTATAACCTGCCCTGTGGGCCATTTCTATGGTCCTGAGTGTCTCGGTCAGGGTTCCTATCTGGTTCACCTTGATAAGTATTGAGTTGGCACATCCCAGTTCTATACCCTTTTTCAGGTACTCGACATTGGTTACAAAGTTATCATCACCCACAAGCTGTATTTTATGTCCGGACAGTTTTGTATGAATAAGCCATCCGTCCCAGTCATCTTCAGCCATACCGTCTTCAACTGAATCAATAGGGTACTTTGATATCAGCTCATCGATATATTCGGCCTGTTCTTTGGCTGACCTCTTTTTACCTTTGTCGCCTTCAAATTTAGAATAATCATAAACACCGTCAGCATAAAATTCGGAAGCGGCGCAATCCAGTGCTATGGTAATATCATCACCGGCTTTATAGCCTGCATTACCTATTGCTTCAATTATTGATTCGAGTGCGTCTTCTGTGCCTTTAAGCGCGGGTGCAAAACCACCCTCATCGCCAACGGCCGTACTCAGGTTTCTTTCTTTGAGAACTTTTTTAAGAGCATGAAATACTTCAGCGCCCATTCTCAGTCCTTCCCTGAAAGTTTTGGCTCCTACGGGCCTTATCATAAATTCCTGGAAAGCTATAGGGGCATCTGAATGAGAGCCACCGTTTATAATATTCATCATGGGTACAGGCAGTGTAACCGCACTTACTCCTCCTATATACCTGTACAGCGGCAGGTCATGGTATGCAGCCGCTGCCTTTGCTGCTGCCAGTGACACTCCCAGGATAGCATTGGCTCCAAGCTTGCTCTTATTGGCAGTGCCATCAAGCTCCAGCATTTTCATATCCAGCCCGGTCTGGTCGGTGACATCCATACCTGTAACAGCATCAGCAATAAGTTTATTTACATTATCAACGGCTTTAAGCACACCTTTGCCAAGGTATCTTGATTTATCAGCATCTCTTAATTCAAGGGCTTCATTTTCCCCTGTGGATGCTCCCGAAGGCACGGCTGCCCTGCCCATAAAGCCGCTTGCTGTAATAACTTCAACTTCAACTGTAGGATTCCCTCTGGAATCAAGTATCTCACGTGCATGAACACCTATAATCTGACTCATAACCCTTAATTAATTTCTGTATTTCTGGAGATTCTTCTTACTTGTCTTCTGTTTCAGCAGATTTTGATCCGTCCTCTTCCCCTGCTTTTGCCTGTTCCTTTTTTTCTTCCTTTGCTTCTCCGGCTTCAGCTTTGGCTTCTTCTGCTTTTGCTTCTTCTGCTTTTGCTTCTTCCTTTGCTTCTCCGGCTTCAGCTTTGGCTTCTTCCTCAGGCTTTTCCTTTATTTCCCCTGGCCCGCTTTCTTCCGGAACCTCACTGGCTCCCACTGTTTCTTCATCGGCAACCTTACCGGCTTCGCCCTCTGCTGCCTGTGTCTTTTTCTTACCCGAGCCTCTTCTTCTGCGTGTTGACTTTGTCTTTTTAGCCGTATCTTCCAGCATATTTTCGTTATAGTCAACAAGTTCGATTATACACATCTCTGCATTATCTCCCAGTCGGTTACCCAGCTTAAGTATTCTTGTATATCCACCGGGTCTTTCGACAATTTTGGGTGACACCTCCCTGAACAGTTCGGAAACGGCATATTTATTTTTAAGATAGCTGAACACAACCCTTCTTGAGTGTGTGGTATCATTTTTTGATTTTGTTATCAGTGGTTCCACATATGTACGCAGGGCTTTAGCCTTTGCATTTGTTGTGGTAATCCTTTTATGCAGGATCAGCGATGATGCCATATTGGACAGCATAGCCTTCCTGTGAGCACTTGTTCTTCCTAGGTGGTTAAAACCTTTACGATGTC
>JBKHBA010000088.1:0-9218 GCA_046542595.1 Bacteroidales bacterium
CTGTCTCAGACAGGTTCTCAATAAATCCCAGCAGGGGACTATGCATTTCAGCCAGGTTGGCAGGCTCGGCAAGCCAGTAGTTCTCTTCAAGATTGATATTCATGGTGTAATTACTGCTCCACGGAGGCCGCAGGTAAGGGTTCCACAGGCCCTGAAGGTTGGCAGGCACAGAGGGTGTCCGCGAGCCGGAGATAAGGAGGTAACGGCCAAACTGCAGGTACATCTCCTCCAGCCCAGGGTCTTCCGCTCCCTCAGCATAGCGCTTCAGACGCTCATTCATAGGTATATCCGGGACACCGGTACCACCAAGATCTATACTCAGCCTGTCAAAAAAACTCTTATAATCATCCATGTGCCTTCTTTTCAACTCATCATAACTTTTACCCGTGGCATGGCTGAGCTGCCCGGCGGCCAGCCCGGCATCGTCCTTTCCGTCTACGGCAGGATCCCTGTCAAAGCCGTTAAAGCTGGTAGCAAGGGATATGATAATCACTGCCTCACGGCCTCCTGATAACACCAGGCTGCTATCGGTACGGCTGACTTTACCGCCGGTATTGATGATCTTCGCCAGCATAGTAAAGCCGGTACCCCTGTCCTTATCAAAAAGAACAGCATCATCCATCTCCCCCCTGTATGAAGGCTCGGCATGATAGGGTGCACGGCTCCTGATCATTAACAGGCCGTCATCAAAAGAGATATCATAAGGCAGCTTTCCTGAGTAAGCAAGGCTGAAATTCAGGGCCTTCCTCCTGCCGGCGCTCAGCCTTATAAGCATCACACTATCAGGATTGGACACAAAATATTCGCGGGTGTAATCAACACCATCAGCCCTGTACTCCACGCGCGAGAGTGCACTGCTTATATCCAGTTCACGGTAATAATCACCTGCATCGGTATTGTGATCAAATTCCATATAAACAGTGCCGGCCGGCATATATGACTCTGAGTATGAGCCCTGTATAAAGCGGTTAAGCCTGTCGGCCTGCCTGTAATCCTCATTGGCCAGGGCCTGCCTGACCGGCGTAATATACCTGTGGGCAGAGGGGTTCATCAGCGGATTAACCGGCTCACCCGACCAGAGAGTGATATCATTAAGGTAAATACTGTCTGTGTTCACACCGCCGAATATGCTGGCCCCCATCTTTCCGTTGCCCATGACAAAGCATTCTTCAAAATAATCCGCCGGCCTGTCAAACCACAGTGCATATTCAGGTCTTTCAACAGGCTCCTCACATGATGCCAGCAATGCAAGAAGGAGGATTTTTGAATATTTTCTTACAAAATTCATATTCGTTTTGTATGTTTATTTAATTAATCAGGCAATTTAATACTAATGCGCATATACGACAAATCAAATTCTGTAAGGTACACAGCCGGTGATGACAGGTATGATAATATGAAATACCGCAGGTGCGGCAAAAGCGGGATACTGCTTCCACTGGTCTCGGTAGGCCTGTGGCATAACTTCGGTTTTACCGACTCCTTCGGGAATGCCCGCAGCATAGCACGCAGTGCCTTTGACATGGGCATAACACATTTTGACCTTGCCAATAATTACGGCCCGCCCTTCGGCTCAGCCGAGGAAACATTCGGTATGATACTTAAGAAAGATCTGTACCCCTACCGTCGCGAGCTCTTTATCTCCACAAAGGCAGGATATGATATGTGGGACGGTCCCTATGGCAATTTTGGTTCCCGCAAATACCTTATCACCAGCCTGGATGAAAGTCTTGGGAGGATGGGAACTGATTATGTGGACCTGTTTTACCATCACAGACCCGATCCGCATACCCCACTGGAAGAAACCATGCTTGCACTTGACCATATTGTAAGGTCAGGCAGGGCGCTGTATGCCGGCATCAGCAATTACGATGCGGACATGACCGCTGAAGCCACCAGGATACTGGCAGGGCTGAAAACCCCCTTTATCATACACCAGGCAAGGTATTCAATGTTCGACAGGTGGGTGGAAAAAGACCTGCTGGACACACTGGACAACAATGGGAAGGGAATGATAGCCTTCTCTCCCCTGGAACAGGGTATACTGTCAGAAAGGTATCTCAATGGCATACCTGAAGGATCGAGGGCCGCCAGGG
The DNA here is from genome assembly GCA_046542595.1 of Bacteroidales bacterium. Classification (GTDB taxonomy): domain Bacteria; phylum Bacteroidota; class Bacteroidia; order Bacteroidales; family VadinHA17; genus UBA9300. The sequence continues at coordinate 2,097 of JBKHBA010000088.1, forward strand.
ATATGACATATCTCGATAAAAAACAGGTGATGGCTAAGATAGAAAAGGTGAAAGCGTTGAACGGGATAGCAAAGGAAAGAGGACAGAAGCTTAACCAGATGGCCCTGAGCTGGATACTGAAGGATAAAAGGGTGAGTTCCGTGCTTGTGGGCGTGAGCAGTAAAGAACAGCTGAAAGAGAACATAAGGTCCATTGATAATATAAACTTTTCGGATGATGAACTGGAAAGGATAGATAATATCATGAACAGGAAATAAGATACCCCGGTACCCTCCCCTACAAAAGAAACAAAGTGTTAATCATTAATTTTTTTCAAAAAAATATTAATCGTTTGAAATAAATTAATACTTTTGGCCCCGTAAAATTAAGCTATTATACAGCAGCAATGATAAAGCATAAACATAGGGACATGATAAAGACCTGGAAGAAGAGGACAGGCACCTTGCAGCTGTATTTTTCGTAGCGGAAAGAACTAATACCATATAATACAGGCCTGCATGCAAAAGCAGGCCTTTTTTTATTAATAAACGTGAATAAACAGGTATATGCAGGTTTATAAATTCGGGGGCACATCAGTGGGATCGGCTGAGAGGATCAGCAACATAGCAGAGCTATTGAGGGATAAAAAGGATATCATAGTGGTATTATCCGCCATGGCAGGCACCACGGACAGCCTTACTGTCATAGCCGGCCTGCTTCATGAAGGAAGGAAAAAGGAGGCAGCTGAAAAGAATGAGCAGCTGCGAAAACATTATCATTCAGTGGCCGGTGAGCTTTTCACCTGTAAAGAAATCAGGGAGGAGGCTATGGAAATGATAAACTCTCACTTCGACTACACCCGGGCATTCACGCTTAAGATGTTTACAAGGAAACAGGAAAAAGCAATCCTGGCACAGGGCGAGCTGTTAAGCACCGCACTGCTACTACTGTCGACCAGGGAAAAAGGGATACATGCATCCCTCCTGCCCGCCCTTAACTTTATGAGGATAGACAAAGACAACGAGCCTGATATGTTCTATATCAAGGAGAACCTTCAGCGTGAGCTGGAGAGGAAGAGCGAAAGCGGGCTGCTGATAACCCAGGGCTATATATGCCGCGATGCCTACGGGGAGGTAAGCAACCTGAAAAGAGGGGGCAGCGATTATACCGCAACAATAATAGGAGCTGTTCTTAACGCTGACGAGGTGCAGATATGGACCGATATCAACGGCCTGCATAATAATGATCCCCGTTATGTGAATGACACGGAAGTGATAAGGGAGCTGTCTTTTGACGAAGCGGCAGAGCTGGCCTACTTTGGTGCCAAGATACTGCATCCCAGCAGCATACTGCCGGCAAGGGAGAAAAATATCAGGGTGCGCCTCAAAAACAGCCTGCAGCCCGGCGATCCGGGCACCATCATCACTGCCACATACAAAAGGAAAGGATATAAAGCCGTTGCAGCCAAGGACGGCATAAGTGCTGTAAAGATAAAATCAGACAGGATGCTGATGGCCTACGGTTTCCTGAGGAAGGTATTCGAGATATTCGAGATATATAAAACACCCATCGATATGATCACTACCTCCGAGGTGGCGGTATCACTTACCATTGATGACTGTTCGCGACTTGACAGTATACTGAAGGAACTGGATGAGCTCGGATCGGTTGAGGTGGAGCATGAGCAGGTGATAATCTGTATTGTCGGGGATTTCATAGCTGAAGAGTCGGGTACCACCATTGACATTTTCACTGCTCTCAAAGGGATACCGCTGCGTATGATATCATACGGCGGCAGCAGGCATAATGTGTCATTTCTGGTTGACGGCAGACATAAGAAGAAAGCACTGGCAGCCCTGAATAAGAAACTCTTTAAAAAGGGAAGTGATGTTTAACAGTGACATAAGAAGCAGGCTGGAAGGTATCAGGACACCCTTCTATTATTATGACATGACCGTACTGGACAGGGCTATCACCACAGTCAGGGAGGAAGCAGGCAGGTATGGATATAAAATACATTATGCCCTCAAGGCCAATGCCAATGAGCGTATCCTCAGGATGATAGCATCCGCCTGCTTTGGCGCCGACTGTGTCAGCGGTAATGAGATAAAAATGGCGCTGGCCTGCGGCTTCAGGGCTGAAGACATTGTTTTTGCAGGAGTGGGAAAAACAGATGAAGAGATACTAACCGGCATACAAAATGATATCTTCTGCTTTAATGTGGAGTCAGCAGAAGAGATGGAAGTAATAAACCGGCTGTCCTCGGAGAACAACTATACAGCCAGGATAGCTCTCAGGATAAATCCGAATGTTGAAGCCTTCACACATAAATATATTACCACAGGCATAGAGGAAACAAAGTTCGGTATTAACAGCTGGGATCTGGATAATGTGCTGAACAGACTGGAAAGCTCGGCTAATTTAAAGCTTATTGGCCTGCATTTCCATATAGGCTCACAGATAAAACGTATGAGTGCCTTCAAAAGCCTTTGTGTGCGTATCAATGAATTCCAGCAGTGGTTTGAAAGCCGTAATGTGAGTATTGAACATATCAATGTGGGGGGCGGACTGGGAATAAACTATGAGGATCCCGGCGAGCAAGCACCTTTTGATAAATACTTCGCACTCTTCCATGAGCTGCTTGAGCTGAGACCGGAACAGACACTGCATTTTGAGCCCGGACGCTCGGTAACCGGACAGGCAGGCAGCCTTATCACACGGGTGCTGTACGTTAAGAAGGGCAGCCAGCGGGACTTTGTGGTGGTGGATGCCGGCATGACTGACCTGATAAGGCCTGCACTTTACCAGGCATATCATAAGATAGAGAATATAAGCTCAGCAGCAGAGCCACTGAAATATGATGTTGTGGGCCCCATCTGCGAGTCAAGCGACAGTTTCGGTAAATATTTGGAACTGCCGGCCACGTCCAGGGGCGACCTGCTGGCCATACGCTCGGCAGGGGCCTATGGTGAGGTAATGACATCCTCATATAACCTCAGGGACAAAGCCCCTTCAGTGTTTTCAACGGATATATGAATAACAAAAAATGCACCGGGAACAATGACATACAATTATTATAAGTTTTTACCTTTGTTACTTCCTTATTAAAAAAAGAAATCATATATTTGCGACCTCAAAATACGAAGGATTATGAACTTGATGAATGTTGTTGAAAAAGAGTATGCTGTAAGCAGTAAATATCCTGACTTCAAAGCCGGAGATACCATTACGGTGCATTATAAGATCAAGGAAGGCAATAAGGAAAGAATACAGCAGTTCAAAGGGACTGTTTTACAGGTGAAAGGAGCCACGCATACCCAGACTTTTACGGTACGTAAGATGTCCGGTAGCATAGGTGTGGAAAGAATATTCCCCATGGCCTCTCCCTTTATTGAAAAGATAGATATAAACAAGCGCGGCAAGGTACGCCGTGCAAGGATATTCTACCTGCGCGAGCGTACAGGTAAGAAAGCAAGGATAAAGGAAAGGAAATACTAGCTTCCCATAGCATTAAAGTTATTGCCCGTACCGGGCACACAAGAACCAGAGTCGTCTCAGCAGTTAAGCCAGGACGGCTTTTTTTATTTCCTTTAAAACGAAAGGTGCCCCGTCGACGGGGCACCTGAGTGATGATTCAGGATGGTAAATCTATCACTGCGGGCAAATCAATTTTGACCTGTAAGAGTGAGTAAGCTTATGATTACACGCAAAGCAAAAATGAATAAATTTTGCTACAGAATTATTAAGTCAGCGCTAAGAAACAGTGAAAAAAAGATTACAGATCCGGTAACAATCACTTATTTTTCTATATCAGCGGCTTTCTCCCTTGCCTCTTTCATTATCCTGTCAGCCTGCCTGGCGGCCTCCTCTTCAAGCTGAGTGGCTTTCTTATCTGCCTCATCACGCAGTGCTTCAGCAGCCCTTTCAGCAGCCATCCTTGCAAGCATACCCTTGTCGGCAGCCTCATCGATAAGCTTCTGAGCGTTCCTGTCGGCTTCTTCCCTTACCTTTACGGCTGCCTCAGCCGCTTCCACCTTCACCATATCAGCCCTTTTCTGTGCCTCGTCCAGTATCTTTTCCGCCTCATCGGCAGCCCTGTCGGTGACCTGTTCTCTTACTTCTTCAACCTGCTCCCTGACGGTCTCTTTCGCTGTCTCCTCAACACTTTCCCTAACACCGGAGGCACCTTCTTCCCCACCGAGTGAGGGTTTGATCTCCGGATCCTTAACCGTACCACCTATTTTCACATTCATCTTTATTACTTCCGGCTGGTAATACTCCACACCCAGCATGGCGGCACTTGCTGCGAGTCCGGTCAGCACCGAATTCATACCCGGGGGCAGCTCTGAAGATGGCACCTCCACCTTCATTAAATAGTTTATTGTCTGGTCCAGACCATGATCACCGCTTATATTAACTTTCATATCACCCAGCTTCGTATCAAAGGGTTTGATATACACACGGCCGTCCCTCACCTCAAAGTTAACATCAACATCCTTAAAAGTATTGGAATAATCACCAAACTGCAGTACCGTGCTTATCCTGTCATATACAGGTGAGCTGACAAGCTGTATCTCATCAGACCTCAGGCGGCCGCTGCCGCTTATTGATTCGGTCACAGGTATCATACCCCCGGCAACCTGTGAAGTAAAGTCAAAACCGGCTGTCACTTCACCATCCATACCTGCTGCCACCGGTGCCAGCTGACGGATGGTATTAAAAGTATTGAATGTTTCGTTTATACCTATACCTGTTATTGACAGTCCGGATGCAAGACGGACATCAAGACTGTCGCGCGGATCATATTCGGCATTGAGCATCACCTCGCCGCCCAGTGTTTGCAGTCCTGTTTCAGTGATAATAAGCACACCATCTCTCAGGATAATATTTCCTTTAATGTTACTTGCTTCGAGCGGACTGTACTTAAACCTGTTGATAAGGGACACAAATTCAAAATCAACATTCTCCGGCAACATTATGAGTGGCATAACCAAAGTGTCCTCTGGTGTTACTGTGGTATCAACAGGCATATAGGATAATATAGTATCCATATCTATATATTCAGAGTACAGGTCCATGGTACCTGACAGGGTCTCCCCTTTAAGGGCAAAAGGCAGGTAGTTCTCCAGGCGGCCTTCCAGGCTGATAACACTGCCTGCCACATCTGCCTCCAGTTTATCCAGTGCTGCATACTGAGGTGAGAAATTAAATTCAGCCTGATTTACGCCAAGGGGTGGCATATCATCCATCTCCATCTCAAAGCCTGACACCGTAATGCTTCCTGAAGCCTCCACGCTGTCAAAATCCTTTTCCTCCACCATGGACATGCTGCCCTTCACACCAAGAGCCATATCAATAATGCCTTTCAGATTATTCATCTCCACAGGCATTGCACCTGCAAGTGCTTCCATGTCTATCCTGCCGGTTAATGATGCCTCCACGGCGGGATTGCTGACAGGGGTGCTTAACTGCATATGCATATCAAAGGGATTGCCCGCCAGCTCAAAATGGAACTTTTCAATGTCCACCAGCGTCCTGTCAGGCTCAGTGCCGTCAACAGCCACGGCAGCTTCTATATTGATGTTATCAATAGATTCAGGAAGGTCGGGGTAAGCAATACCGCCATCACTCACTGTAAATGTCAGGTTTACATCTGGCAGCAGACTGTCGGCAGCACTGTAGCGGCCCTTTATAACACTTTCAAGCTTAAAGCTGCCGGTGGCCTCAATATCCTCATAGCCTTCCATATATATGGCCGGTATCATGGACAGCAGCGATTTAAACTCAGTATCGGCCGTAGCAATCCTGAGGTCGCTGATAATATCCTCCCCGTCCAGCTCAACCGTTCCTGAGAAGATTAGCTGCATAGCATTGATAATCATGCTATTATCATCCAGCACATAACTGTTATTCTCAAGGTCGGCAATGACATCAAACACAGCATGTATCTCAGCCCTGTTAAGCATCTTAACACCGCCGGTAATAAAGTCAATGCTCCCTATATCTGTCTCCAGCAGCAGGTCTGTCTTCCCGGCGGCCATATTGCCGCTCAGCATCATATCAAGGTCACTGATAACAGCTTCCATGCCGGAGGATCCGTCAGTGTATGATATACCGCCATTACTTATCTTAAACCTTTTAAGGCTGAAGGCCAGCTCGCTTTCATCTTCAGGCTCCCCGGCTGCACTGACATCTTCCTCTTCAGTCAGCGGCACTATATCATAGTTAGCCCTTCCGCCCTCCGGTATTATGGCATTGATCACCGGTCTGTCTATATCTATTGCCTTTATGCGGTAACCTGATTCGGAGAACACCGAGCTGATATCAAATACCAGGTTAAACGATTTTACTGATGCCAGGGTATCGCCCTCGAACATATCCACGCCTGTTATGCTCATCTCTTTAAGGCGGAAAGTAAGGTTCGGGAAGTTTCTGAAGAGCGTGATACCGAAGTCCCCTATATACAGTTCGGCATCAACCTGTTCATTAGCCATACTCACCACCTTTTCCTTTATCCTGTCCTTAAACAGCACCGGGATAATTATTGCGGCCAGTAATAATACCAGCACTATAATACCTGTGATCCTGAGAATAATCCTGAGAGCTTTTTTCATTTCCTTGATTTTTTATTGCATATGCAATTTACGAATAAAAAAACAGTTCATCTGCACAGTGCTAAGCAGATTTCATTTTACAGGATTCAAATTTTTGGTATATTTGCAGCTGCAATGCCGGTATTTGATGTACCGCGACTTATCAGCACGATTTTTGCTGAGTTCTTCCAGAGGGTGACCAGATACAGGGCATGGCAACGCAGGTAAAATGGACCCGTAGCTTAATTGGATAGAGCACCTGACTACGGATCAGGAGGTTGGGGATTCGAGTTCCTCCGGGTTCACGAGCAAATGAAAGCCGTACAGGCAAGACAAAAGCGAGCAGAAAAGAAAAGCTCGCTTTTCTTTTTTTGCGAGACTTTTGGATTGAGACTGGCGTAGCCAGTCCGGCTTTCATTTGCAGCTCTGATAAGGAGGATCCGCCGAGCGCAGCGAGGCAATTCCTCCATTTTCACAGAATGAGAAAATGTTACAGAGGATCCGCCGAGCGCAGCGAGGCAATTCCTCCATTTTCACAGAATGAGAAAAT
>JBKHBA010000089.1:0-9139 GCA_046542595.1 Bacteroidales bacterium
AGTCCAGTGCCTGGTGATGAAAGGTAAATTGAGTACCCGGTTTATGGCCAATAAACTCTTCAGGTTCCATAATGTCCTGTGCTGTAATGTTTAATAAAGAAATAAACATTATTGAGAGTAGTGCTGTCCTTTTCATGTGTCCTTGGTTATAATTAAGAGGCATAAATATAATGTAATATTGATTAACAGCCTTTAATCTGCTTATGTTATTTAAGATGTTTGACCCTTAAAGGCTGTCTTTTTAACCGTCATTCGCGTTTCGCTGCAGTGGACGGGGAGCCGGGGATCCAGAGCCACGGGAGAACCCCTTAGTTCTGAACCAATGTTAAGGGCAGTAAAAAGGGTAATTAATAATTATGAATAGGAAGCCTGCTGTGCATCATTAGTTTTTATATTATGATCATTAGTTTTTATATTATATTTAAGTCGAAGGGCAGAAGCAGAATGATCTGCCTGTCCGGTACATAATTCTGAAAAACTATCCTTATGGTAAAAAGATTTTTTTTATTGCTCTCAATTGCACTGTTTGTTGTACAACTGAATATCAGGGCGCAGGATGATAGCCCTGTAGTTAATTCATGGAAAGAATATTCATCAAATTATAAATCCTCATTATTCGCAGGCTTAAAATGGGACCTGCTGGGTCCAGTTGTAAATTCCGGCAGGGTGGAGACTTTAGCTGTTCACCCGCAGAATAATGGAATAATATATGCCGGTTTTGGCTCAGGTAACCTGTGGAAGACCATTAATCACGGGTTTTCATGGGAGCCGGTTTTTGATAACAGGGCCGGCTACAGTATAGGTGATGTATGCCTGGCACCCTCAGATCCTGAAATAGTATACCTTGCTACCGGTGAAAACCTGAGGGCCAGGCGCGGACATACATTTGCAGGTGCAGGTGTATACCGTTCCGTTAACGGGGCAGAGACATGGGAGTATACCGGACTGGCCGGCACACATCATATAGGAAGAGTAGCTGTTCACCCTGAAAATCCTGATATAGTATTTGTTGCAGCACTGGGATCATTCTATTCCCCAAATACATCCAGGGGATTGTACAAGAGTATGGATGGCGGCAAAAATTGGGAAAAAGTACTTTATATAAATGAAAGGACAGGTGTTAATGACGTGGTCTTTGCTCCCTCTGATCCGGATATTCTTTATGCTTCATCCTGGCAGTGCAGTGAAGCAATAGGCGGACCGGGAAGCAGTGTTTATAAAAGTACTGACGGGGGTGAATCATGGGTTGAAACAGCTAATGGATTGCCTGACGGTGAAATGAACGGCCGCACGGGACTGGCAGTATCATACAAAAATCCGGATAAGGTTTATGCCCTGACCGATAACCTGAACAGGGAAATCAATGAAGGAACAGCGGAATTATATCTTACTACCGACGGTGGTGGCATATGGGAAAAAACTCATGAGGAGGGATTGAAAATATTCAGTTCTTTCGGCCATGTTTTTACCGATTGTTTTATTAACCCTGCTGATGATAAGGAGATATACCTGCTGGGCATATCGGTATTGAGAAGTAATGATAAGGGTAAAACATTCTCCCAGCTGGGAGGTGATATTAATAATCTTGTAGCCAGTCCGGCGAATTACCTGCATGTTGATCATCATGACATGTGGATAAATCCTGATAACCCGGATCATCTTGTACTCGGCAATGACGGGGGAGTGTATATTTCATATGATAAATCAGCTTCATGGTTTCATTATAATAATATTCCTGTTGGAGAGTTTTATTTTGTCCGGACCGATAATGGCAATCCATATAAGATCTATGCAGGCACACAGGATGATGCTGCAGTCAGAGGACCTGCTGTACCGCTAAAGGAAAATGCCCCTGACCTTTGGGAATATATCTGGATTGACCCCTGGGCAGGTGGTGATGGGATTGTTACAGCACCCGACCCGGACGATCCGGATATTGTTTACTATGAAGCACAGAACGGAGCAATCAGACGGAAGAACATGCTTACCGGGGAAACAGTGTCAATAAAACCTCAGCTTCCTGGTAATATTGAGGATGAGTTTTTTACAGAATGGCTTACACCTTTTTTTGTATCAGAATTTAATCATGCCACACTTTATTATGGTGCTAATTACCTGTTTAAGTCAACAGACAGAGGCAATAACTGGACTGTAATAAGTCCTAACCTTGCACAGTCTTCCACTGAAGACAGGCGCGGAGGGGGTATTACAGCATTGGAAGAATCACCGGTTTGTCAGGGACTTGTATATGCGGGCACTGCTGCTGGTGCAGCATGGGTGTCAAAGGATGATGGTGCTACCTGGAAAGCTATATCCGAAGGATTACCGGCTGAATATATTAAGAGTTTTGCCCCTTCGCGTTTCGTTGAATCCAGGGTTTATGTTACCCTCAGTGGTATTAAACAGGATGATTTTAGCCCTATGGTGTTTATGTCTGATGATTATGGGGCAACATGGGAAAACATAAACTCGAATATACCATATTCACCTGTTAATGTTATCCTGGAAGATCCTGAATATGAAGATGTTCTTTATGCCGGCACATTTAACGGCACTCTTATATCAACCGATAAAGGCAGGTCATGGAATGTTATAGGTAAGGGACTGCCAAACAGCTTTGTAGCCGATATGACCATAATGGAAAGAGAAAAGGATCTGATCACTGCCACCCATGGGCGGGGGATATATAAGATTGATCTTGAACCGTTATATGAATATTTATCAGGAAGCGATGATGATGCCGGGATACTTTATTTAACAGAAGCAAGGCTGCCTGAAATAGATGAATCGGGGGCGAAACCTGATATGACAACCCATTATGATGTTCATTTTAGTTTTTTTATACCGGGGAAAGCCACCCTTGATATTGATATAATTGATTCGGACAATAATATAGTTTATAGTAAGAAGCAGGAATTCAGAAAGGGGCTTAATACCTGGAGCTGGGATATGATAAGGGGTATAAACAAAAATGAAGAGAATAATCCCTATTTCTATAAAGCATTGGAATTTGCTGACCCCGGATTATATTTGATCAAATTAAGCGGCGGGAATATTGAGATGAAAAGGAAATTTATTATTAAATAGATTTTTATAATAGCGCGGCATTAATAAGAGCCGGATAACTTTTATCATTATTTAGCCAGAATTAATACTCTTCCTTGCTGGCAAAAGGGGAGTATGATGTGGCTGCAGCTCCTGGCTGGTTTTTATTAAAGGTGCCGGATCTTGCCGGCAGGTGTTCTCTGAGCTCTTTTATACATTGGTATGAACAGATTATTTTACTGCTTTCTCATATGCTTCCTTTCCTCCCACTACAGGCAGGCTGAGTTCAGTGCCGTCAAGGTCAATGGTCAGCTCCGTACCCGGATCGGGCCAGAGAGTAAAATCCTTGTCGCTGGAAAATATCATCAGCCCTACCTGCTGTCCTGCCGGTATCACCTGGTCATCAGGCTGCAGATCAAAGCTCATCTCGTAAAACTGTCCGGGTACCAGGGGCTCACTTTCCCATAGGGAGTCGTGGTTTTGCAGGTCAGCCCATCCCCGTGTGATGATATTGTCCGTGATACCGCTGTTCCTTCTTTCATTCCATGGCAGTGATACCATCCATACCGACAGGTTGACAGCCGGCTTGCTGCTTGCAGCCCTTACGGTTATACGTGGCACACCTGATATATGAAGGTCTTCTTTCAGTACCGGGCTTACATATATAAGCCTGTGGTCTGTCCATTCGGCACGGGCCAGTGCTGTTCCGTCAAATGACACATTATCAACGAGTGTTTCTTTTCCCTGTCCATTTTCCGGATCTGTCAGCAGTTGCCCTCTTCCCGGTGCACCTGCTTTAAGGTGCAATTTGACGGGTGCTGCTTTTGGATTTGGATAATCTGCATAGGGTGTGGGTTCTGTTCTCTCATCACCTTCACGCACTATCCATGCTGCTGGGTCACTTTCCACATCATTTTCCACATCAAACAGGTAACGTGTAAACCACCTGTTCATCATTTTCATAGGCGGCTCACCGCCGTGCCCGCCCTGGTGGTAGAATATCTGCAGGGGCACATCTTTCTTTTTCAGGGCTTCGATAATACGGTAGCTGTGTTCAGGTACCACGTTCCAGTCATTAAAGGCATGTGCCATCAGTACTGCCGCTTTCAGTGGCTCGAGTTCATTGAGGTAATCGCGCCCTGCCCAGAAATCATTATAATCCCCCGTGATACGGTCAAATCCCTCCGCCATCTCGCCGTCTCTTATATTGCAGTCGCACCACTCATTCCTGTCAGGGTTGCCGCTGTGTATAAAGTCATACAGGAAATCAATGTCTTCACCCAGCCAGCCTCCCGGATGCCTTATCAGCCCGTTAGACCTGTAATAATGATAATATGATGTATTTGGTGCAACGGGTATTATTGCTTCCAGTCCGTCCACACCCGTTGTCGCTGCTGCCAGCGGCAGTGTGCCGTTATACGAGGTGCCTGTCATTCCAACCTTGCCGGTGGTCCAGCTTGCTACAACCTCTTCATCCCCGTCAGGGGAGCTGTAGCCTTTGGCCCTGCCGTTAAGCCAGTCAATAACAGCTTTCGGTGCCAGTGATTCATTATCTCCTCCTACGGTTGGGCAGCCCGTTGAGAGTCCTGTTCCGGGCGATGATGAATGCACAACAATAAATCCGCGCGGCACCCAGTCATTAACATGTGAGTTGGAGATAACAGGACGCTGGATATTACCACTGTTCTCGGGCGCATGGATACGCTCAGGGGGCTCTTCCTGCAGCTCATGCCTTACGTCCCAGAGGTATTCCCTGCCGCTGGCCGTGCCGGCGAAGTAGGGACTGGTAACATATATTACCGGTAGCTTAAGTCCTTCACTTTCTGTCTGGTATGGCCTTGTAACGTCAACATGCATGCGGTCAGGCTTGCCATCGCCATCGGAGTCAAAATCTGTCTCTACCCACAGATCATGCCTGATCCATGTTTCAGGGTCTTCAAAGGCAGGTACTACCTGTGCCTGTCCGTCAACGAATATAGGAGTGGCCTGGGCCTGGATGGCCGTTGTGGAGAATAAAGCGAGGATAAGTGCTGCAATGATTGTCTTGATGCCTTTCATGATGAGAATTTATTTATAAAAAACCGGTTTTAAATTTTACAGTGCAAAGCTTTGCATAATATCATAAAGCTGCTGCAGTCATAATTACTAATTCTCTTTGGATTAAGCCTTATGATTTCTGTTGCTGCCAAAAATAATAAATTCGCCGGAATCATACCCTATGGCTTCTGCTGCTGTCAAACATGAAAGAAGCTCCGCAGATTTTTGCCTCTCTTCATACGGTAATGCATAAAGAATAAGATTCCTGCCAGTGGCACCAGTGTGGCCGCGGTGATTGCTGACCAGTCTATCAACACACTGCCCCTGATATAAAGATCTGTGAAGATATCAATAACCATGCAGAGTATGGATATTTCTATAAGGATATACCCGAGCATATTAAAACCTCTCCACCTGAGCTTTCTGAGTATCACCATGAAAAGAGCAAAGAGAATCCAGAAAGTGAGACTTACGGGCAGGCCTATTTCCATAAACCATGTCATGGGAGGGTTAAGCATATCATATATCATCAGCATAGCCAGGGTTGTCAGCGCCAGTGACAGACCAAGGAGGATCAGGCGTTTGAGCAGGAATGTAAAGGAGGTGATAAAGAGCCACAGGCCGGTGATGGATGTTACAGCATAGAGAGACCAGTTAAGACCTTTAACAATTACCATATCCACAATAATACAGATAAGGTTTGCGGAGAATGCTATTATTGCTGACAGTTCCCATAACTGTATCCTGGATTTTTTTTCCGAAAGATGCAGGATATCACTCGAATATTTTTCACTGCCTTTTATCTTTTTTTCTTCAGGCAGAGACCGGCAAAGTGGGCATTCCTCCAGCCCCTCATCCAGTATGACACCGCAGTTCGGACAAATTTTATTATCTGTTTCCATGTTTACTATATTCCCATATTTTTTCTATTCCCATATATTTTTTAGTACCTTAACCTTCAGGCCCCTGTCTGCCAGAAATGAGAAAAAATCTCTTTCCAGCTCCGTATTATTACTGTTATTGGAGAAACTGATACATAAGCTGTCACCGAAGCTGATCATCCCGCAGCTGACATTCAGCTGTGACACAGGCGGTGGAGCAAGCATTGACATAGTCTCAATATGCGGTACGGCCTCTTCAGGCATTCTTGCTATCCCCACATTTGTCAGAACCCCTGAAAATTTCGTTGCCCCGTGCTTTTTAAAGGCGGCAGACAGTATAAGGTCTTTGATAAAAACCGGTGTTGTCCTGACAAAAATATTTTTCTCAGGCTTTACATTCCGCCTTATAACCTTACTCAGCACTTTTTTATCTGTTTCTATCTGCATATAATTATGCACATGGTTCAGTATCTCTTCAAAGGAATAATAGCCCAGTCTCATATCCAGTTCCGGCAATACAAAAAGTGAAAAATTACGCATAGTGCTGCTGGGCAGGCTGCGGCGCATATTAACAGGTATCTCAAGCCTTATAATATTTTTATCCCGGCCTTCGTCCTTCTTCCATATCTCCTGCAGGCAAAAGAGGTAGACTGATGCCAGGTACTCAGTGATGGTTACATTACTTTCACGTGATATTTTTTTAATGTCCGGTACGGATATCTCAGCCTGCAGAATGCCAAGGTATCCCTTGCCTGAGGCTTTGTAGGGTAAGTGCCAGGCATTTTCCAGCTTAGGTGGTTTGGGAATATCCTTTTTAAAATATCTGCTATATGAGTCTTCGGTTTCAGAAGGCTGAACAGCTGATGAAGGATCTATTATACCTTCGGAGTAGGGGATGTCGTAACCACAGTTCCTGAGGTATGTTACCAGCAGGGTCCTTAAGAATTCCAGTCCGCCGCCTCCGTCGGTCAGGACATGCAGAAATTCAACAGATATCATTTTTCCATCTACCACTACCCTGAACAGGGCATCGTTGCCTTTCGTTGCCGGAAAAGCAACAAGGGGCCTTTTCTCTTCCTTTACAAGCGAAGGCCTGATATCTTTGTCATATTCAAGAAAATACCAGAAAAAACCTTTTCGCAGGCTGGTAAGGTAGTAGGGGAAACGCTTTGATGTTTCTTCAACAGCCTTTTTTAATGCACTGATCCTTACCGGCTCAGCCATCACCGCACCAATCCTGAATACAGAACTCAGCGATTTGCTTATTACCGGAGGGAATATCTTGGCCGCATTATCCAGCGACATCCACCCTTTATCCTCTATATCAACACTATACTTCTCTTTCATTCTTTTCCTCTATACAGTTCAAAGGTAAGAAACTTTATTTGTGTTATTAAGCATTAAGATTTACATATTGGCAATTATTACCTAATTTTAAAAACTTAAATTAAAAAACTCTTTAAGCTATGAAAAACAAACTGTCGCTTTTATTTCTTTACTCATGCATTATCCTGTTGCTCGTATCAGTACATGATGCGGAGGCCCAGCGTTATAACACACCAGGAGGTATAGTGGGATGGGCCGATGATAATCATTACCTTGAAAAGAGCACTGATGATGAAGGTAATACCGTTATTATGAAAGTGCATATAAAGACAGGTAAGAAGAAAGAATATGATGAGTATATTAACTACCGGGAGGAATTCAGGAATTCACTGCCCGATGGTTTTGAAATGGGTTATACCTCTGTTATCAGTCCGGATAACCGCTACATCGTCCTTGATAAGGATAATGATCTCTGGCTCTTTGAGCTGGGTGATAATGAAGCCCTGCAGCTTACACGTGATGATATTAAGGAGAACAACCCTGCCTTCTCCCCTGACGGTAAGAAGATTGCCTATACAAAAGGCCGGGAGCTGTATGTTTACGACCTTGTAAGCAACAGTGAGAAGAGGCTTACCTTTGATGCAGGGGATAAGGTATATAATGGTTATGCCTCATGGGTCTATATGGAGGAGATACTTGGCCGGGGCAGTCGCTATTCCGCCTTCTGGTGGTCGCCCGACAGCCGTAAGATATCATACCTGCATACTGACGAATCGCAGGTGCCTGAATTTATTATTAACCGTATTGATGAGCAAGACGGTCTGCATGGCAGCCAGGAAATCGTACCGTATCCAAAACCGGGAGATCCCAACCCGAAAGTGAAGATGGGAATAGTGGATATTGAATCCGCTGCAACCGTATGGGTTAAGACGGATTATTCAAAAGACCAGTATATTGCATGGCCCGACTGGACCCCCGACAGTGAAAAGCTGATGGTGCAGGTACTGAACCGTGACCAGGATGATATGAGCTTTATCCTGGCTGATATCACCACCGGTGATTATAAGGAGGTATACAGGGAGACAAGGGATACCTGGATTGATTTTTTTACCGATAACTATATAATGAAGGACGGCTCCGGCTTTATTATCAGGAGCAGCCGCTCAGACTGGATGAACCTTTATTATTACGGCTGGGATGGCAGCCTGAAGGCACAGCTGACGGATAATGACTGGAGGGTGACGCGGGTACTTAAGGTAGATGAGGATAAAGGACATCTCTTCTTCTCCGGTACAGGGGGCGAATCAACGGAGAGTCATATCTTCAGGGTTAACCTGGATGGTTCCGGGCTTATAAGGTATACCGATATGCCCGGATCACATTCGGCAAATATATCACCCTCGGGCAAATATATTATTGATGTATGGTCTAACCTGTCAACACCTGCCACGGTGGTTGCCCTGGACAGTAAGGGAAGGAAAGTGAGGGATATAGAAAAGCCCGGTGAAGAAGAAACCGGTAATAAGACTGCTTTTGAGCTGGTAAGGATAGAAACGACCGACGGCTTTATGCTTCCTGCAATAATATCCTACCCTGAAAATTTTGATGCGGCCAAAAAATATCCCGTGGTGTTTACCATTTATGGCGGACCGGATGCAGGAGGGGTAAGGAACAGGTATATGGGTAACAGGTCAAGCTGGTACGCGCAGAACGGGATCATTACTTTCTCTGTTGACCACAGGGCATCGGGACATTTTGGTAAAGCAGGACTCGATTATATGCACCGCAACCTGGGTAAATGGGAGATGGCCGATTATATAGAAGCTGTTAAGTGGCTGAGGGAAAAACCC
>JBKHBA010000090.1:0-9135 GCA_046542595.1 Bacteroidales bacterium
ACTGACACAGTAATTCTGTCCAAAAATAAGCTGTGATCATTCTTTCTGTTCAATAGACGTCAAACGTCAGCAGGTGTTGCAGCCATCGTTGTTAATTTATTGTTAACATGCCCTTAATACTTTTATATTATGATTGTTATCATGATCTGAGCTGCAGAATGTTAAATTATGATAATAATTGATTAAAAAGTGTGCAAAGAGCATACATAACAAAAGAATTTTGTAAATTGCAATTGGATAACTACGAAATTATGCTTAAACATCTTTCACATAGATTTATGTACAACCGCCTGGGTAAGCGTTTATATGAATGCTGGATGTTTTACGGCTCCCGGGCCTGATACCACCCTTTTCCAATACTTTTGTTTTATTTTTTAATTTATTTTGTTTAAAACAAAATAGTAAATTTTGAACGTATGACAGGTTTGATATTCAATATCAAAAGATATGCAATACATGACGGTCCGGGTATCCGGGTCACCTTCTTTATGAAAGGATGCCCCCTGGGCTGCTGGTGGTGCCATAACCCTGAGGGTATAAGAAAAGATATACAGGAGGTTGAGAGGATTGACAGGATAGGTGATAAGGAGTTTACTGTTATGGAGACTGTGGGTAAGCATTATACTGTTGATAAGCTGGTGGAGATAGTGAAGAAGGATATGGTTTTTATAGAGGAATCAGGGGGAGGCGTTACCTTCTCAGGTGGTGAGCCCTTGTTACAACCCGCTTTCCTTGAACAGGCTCTCAGGGCCTTTCAAGAGGAAGAAATACACACAGCCGTTGATACATCCGGCTATGCAAAGAGGGAAGATATTGACAGGATATTGCCCAGTACAGACCTGTTCCTCTTTGATATAAAACACCTTGATCCTGAGAAACATAAAAAATACACAGGAGTATCAAATGAGTTAATAATGGAGAACTACGATTATATACTGGAGAAAGGGAAAAAGGTGATAATAAGAATACCTGTAATACCCGGCTTTAATGATGATGAGGAGCAGCTGAATATTTTCCGCGATTTTGTAGCTACCCGCCGCGGAACCAATGTGGAAAGAATAGACCTTTTACCTTACCACCGGATAGGCAGCTCCAAATACAAAAAGTTTGGTCTTGAATATAAAATGAAGGATGTTGAGCAGCCATCCACGGAAAGAATGGAAAAGCTGAAGGAATTTTTTGCCGAAAGTGGCATTAATGTAAAAATAGGAGGATAAATACTAAAAGATATGATACTTACAGACAGAGTAAAGAAACTGAAAGAACAGAGTCTTAATGCCGCTGAATCAATATCAGCCGAAAGGGCTCTGCTGGTAACTGAATTTTATAAGAGTGGGGCCGCCAGGGAATTGTCGGTACCGGTAAGGAGAGCCAGGGCTTTTGAATATATACTTAAAAACAAAAAGTTATCTGTCAATGAGGGTGAAATGATAGTGGGAGAAAGAGGTCCCGAGCCCAAGGCAACACCCACTTACCCTGAAATAAGCCTCCATTCAATGGATGACCTGGAGATACTGGATTCAAGGGAGAAGGTATCGTTCAGGGTGAGCGATGAGGTTAAGCAGATATACAAAAACGAAATTATACCCTACTGGAAGGGGAAGAGTAACCGCGACAGGATAATGGAGGCGATGACCCCGGCCTGGAAGAAAGCCTATGAAGCAGGTGTGTTTACCGAATTCCAGGAACAGAGGGCACCTGGACACACAGTGCTGGGATATAAGATGTTCAGGACAGGCTTCCTTGATCTTAAGAAAGATATAGAGGAGAGTATAAGAGCCCTGGACTATTATAATGACCCTTCAGCTTATGATAAGCATGAAGAACTGAAGGCAATGGATATAGCCTGTGACGCAATAATCATGTATGCCGGGCGTAATGCTGATGAGCTTGGGAAGATAGCGGCCAGGACAAAGGATGAGGCACGGAAAAAGGAGCTGCTGGAGATGAAAAGGATATGTCTTAAAGTGCCTGCCAGTGCACCTGAGACATTCCATGAGATGCTGCAGCATTACTGGTTCATACACCTGGGGGTGGTAACCGAACTGAACCCCTGGGACTCTTTTAACCCGGGCAGACTGGATCAGCACCTGTATCCTGTGTTCACCTCTGATATGGAAAAAGGAATACTCACAAAAGAGAAAGCATATGAGTTGCTGGGATGCTTCTGGGTTAAATTCAATAATCATCCTTCTCCACCCAAGATGGGTGTTACGGCACAGGAAAGCAATACCTATACCGATTTCTGCCTTATCAACCTTGGCGGGGTGAAAGATGACGGAACAGACGCAGTGAATGACATGTCTTATATGCTGCTGGATGTGATAAGGGAAATGAGGATACTGCAACCCAGCTCAATGGTGCAGATATCCAGGAAGAGTCCGGATAAATTTGTTTATAAGACGCTGGACATAATAAAAACAGGCTTTGGCCAGCCCTCATGTTTTAATACCGATGCTATAATACAGGAACTGTTAAGACAGGGTAAATCAATTGTTGATGCCCGTAACGGCGGCGCCTCAGGTTGCGTTGAGACAGGTGCCTTCGGTACCGAATCCTACTGGCTGTCAGGCTATTTTAACCTTGCCAAAATACTGGAGATAACACTGTATAACGGTAAGGACTCACGTACGGGTGAAATGGTGGGACTGCCCGTGGGTGAGGTGGATGAGTTCAGGAGCTTTGACGAGTTTTTTGACGCTTTTAAAACACAGCTTGAATATTTTGCTTCCACCAAGATAAGAGGTAATAATGTTATAGAAAGGATCTTTGCCAGGAACCTGCCCGTCCCTTTCCTTTCACTGCTGATAGAAGACTGTATTGATAAGGGGAAAGATTATAATGAAGGTGGGGCAAGGTATAATACCACTTATATCCAGGGAGTGGGACTGGGTACCATAACCGATATGCTAAGCTCTATCAGGTTTAATATCTTCGATGAGAAGAAATATTCATGGAAGCAGCTGAAAGATGCTATGAAGAATGATTTTAAGGATTATGAGCAGCTGCAGTATGACCTTGTCTATAACTCGCCTAAATATGGCAATGACGATGAGTATGCCGACAGGCATGCAGTTATGGTCTTTGACACATTCTATGATGCCGTTAACGGAAGGCCAACACCCCGGGGAGCGGTGCACAGGATCAATATGCTGCCCACAACATCCCATGTCTATTTCGGATCGGTGATAGGAGCCACCCCCGACGGACGCAGGGCACATGTGCCACTTTCTGAGGGTATATCTCCGTTCCAGGGTGTTGACAGGCTCGGACCTACAGCTGTAATTAAATCAGCATCCAAAATAGATCACCTGAAGACAGGCGGTACACTGCTGAACCAGAAATTCAGCCCCCAGTTTTTTGAGGATGAGGAAAGCTATCCCAAGCTTACTGCACTGATAAGAAGTTATTTCAAACTCGACGGTCACCATATACAGTTCAATGTTGTGGGAGCAGACACGCTCAGGGATGCACAGAAACATCCTGAACTGTACCGCGACCTCATTGTAAGAGTGGCCGGGTACAGCGATTATTTCAACGACCTGGGCGAAGACCTGCAAAATGAGATAATAAGACGTACCTCACATGAATCAATGTAGATCAGCAAAGAACCGGTCAGGGATACCGGTATACTAATTAATGTAAAAATTGAATAATACAACACACTGCATACGAATCAATTTTAAAACCAAAAAATAATTATGTTTAAAAAAGAAGTTTATATCAAGAGAAGAGAGGAACTGAAAAAAACGGTTGGATCAGGACTGATACTGCTGCTGGGTAACGATGAAAGCCCGATGAATTATGCTGATAATCCTTTCCACTTTCGCCAGGACAGTACCTTCAGGTACTTTATGGGACTTAACTTTCCCTCGCTGGCAGGTATACTGGATTGTGACAGCGGTGAGGAGATTATCTTCGGCGATGACCTTACAGTGATAGATTTTGTATGGATGGGGCCGCAGCCAACAATAAAAGAAAGAGCAGCGAAATTCGGAATTACTCAAGCCGCTCCCATAAAAGCACTTGTAGAGATGCTGCAGAAAGAAGCCGGTAAGGGCCGTACCATACATTTTCTGCCTCCCTACAGGCCTGAGAATAAGATAAAGCTGTTTGAATGGCTGGGCATACTGCCGGCTGAAGCACAGTCGGAAGCTTCAATCGAACTGGTGAAGGCCGTTATAGCCCAGAGGAACTATAAGACTGAAGAGGAGATCATAGAACTGAAAAAAGCCACCGATATATCAGTGGATATGCATCGCACAGCCATGCGACTGGTTGCACCAGGTGTCACCGAAGCAGAGGTGGCAGCAGCTGTTAACTATGCAGCAGAATCGGTGGGAGCAAGAATATCATTTCCCATCATTGCTACCATTAACGGTCAGACACTGCATAATCATTATCATGGTAATACACTGAAGAGCGGACAGATGTTCCTTCTTGATGCAGGTGCCGAGGTGGAATCAGGCTATGGTGCAGACCTGTCAAGCACAGTGCCCGTTGATCCTCATTTCACACCAAGGCAGAGGGATATATATAATCTGACCCTTGACAGCCATGATACTGCTATAAGCATGCTTAAACCCGGCATAGAATTTAAAGAGGTTTATCTTGAGTCGGCAAGGGTCATTGTAAGAGGCCTGAAGGACATGGGTCTTATGAAAGGCAATGTTGATGATGCCGTTGCCAGCGGTGCACATGCCCTGTTCTTCCCATGCGGACTGGGCCATATGATGGGTATGGATGTACATGATATGGAAGATCTCGGTGAGATATATGTTGGCTGGGACGGACAGGAAAGGCCCAAACAGTTTGGTATAAAATCCTTAAGGCTCGGGCGTAAGCTTGAACCCGGATTTGTACTAACCATTGAGCCTGGTATATATTTCATACCTGAGCTGATAGACCTGTGGAAAGATGAAGGTACAAATAAGGACTTTATAAACTTTGATAAAGTTAATGAGTACCGTGACTTCAGTGGTATAAGAAATGAGGAGGATTTTCTGATTACCGAAACAGGCTATGAGCTGCTGGGCAAACCCAAGCCCAAGACCATAGAGGATGTTGAGGCTGAACATGCCAAAGACCTGCCATTATAGGGTGCTGGCGTATTTTTTAAAGACTTAATGTCCGTGATTATACACATCCCGGTCAAAAACCGGAATTGATAAGCGGCAGGCGTGGATCATTGATCCGCGCCTGTTGTGTTTGTGTTTTATCTGCAAATCTCCATTATATCTGAATTGCAGCTACTTATTCCTTGCGGACTGAGCTGCACGGGCCGGTTTTTATTTTTATTTTCCCGTAATTGTTTGTAACTTATAGCTGGGCTCATCCGGTTCGGCCGGGATACATAAATGATTATCGGTAATTAAGCGGTAATTGAGTAAGAGAAAGGGATACTCATTATTATTAAACTCAGGAGTTTTGGAAAAATTTTTCAAATATTTTGATGATCGTTACAGGACAAAAACACTTAAAGCCTCTTCGCATCAGTACGGACCTGTTATTACAATATCGAGACAGACGGGTTGTGATGCAGTAGCTGTTGCTAAAAAGCTCGTTGCATGCCTGAACAGGAAGCAGGGCACTGCAAGATGGAAATGGGTGGATAAGGAAATATTGCTGGATACGGCACGTAAACTGGAGACCGGTGCCCATAATATTGAGAGTTATATTAAAAGAGACCGACTGTCCGGTTTGTCTGAGATGATAATGGCGGTCTCAGGCAGGTACCTGAGTGATGAAAAGGTAAAAAAAACCATCAGGGAGGTGGTACTCTCAATATGCAGGGAAGGATATGTCGTTATGGTAGGCAGGGGAGGGGTGTCTCTAACAGGCATGGTGCCGGATGCTCTTCATGTGCGTTTAGTGGCTCCTTTCTACTGGCGGGTGGAAAATATTATCAGGAAAAGAAATCTTGATATTGAAGCTGCTGAAGAGTTTGTTGTGGATACAGATGAGAAGAGGTATAAGCTGATCGTGAATTTTCTCGACAAAAAACCGCTGAACCTTGATTATCTTTTTGATGTGACCCTTAACAGGAGTTCCTTTTCTGTTGACCAGATAGCCCGTTCCCTTTGCGTACTGTACGAGAACAGGAAGGAGCTTGTCTCTGAAAAAGGCTTTACTTCCAGGCGCGGGTCCCTTAATGATGCTTACGGGTAAAAAAGAGGATACCCCGCGGTATCCCCTTTTATATTGTTCGCAAAATTTTAATATCCGTTTTCTCAACACAGTCTTATCTCTCCGGCTGTGTCTTTTTCCTGAAAAGGAATACCTGGCAGCTGCCTAATATTCAATTTCTTCAACACAGGCTTTCCCTATATCCTGTATATGTTTCCTTACCCTGGTATCAAGGTATTTCTTATAGGCATCCCAGTCGGTTATCGGTTTCCTTGCCACACCGGAGTCCATTGCTGCTTTGGCAACAGCCGATGCCACATATGATATAAGTCTCAAATCAAGCGGCTTGGGAATAATATAGTCGCGGCCAAACTCAAGCTTATCAACATTATAAGCTTTAGCCACCTCATCCGGAACAGGCTCCTTGGCCAGGTCGGCCAGGGCATATGCTGCTGCAAGCTTCATCTCTTCATTGATGTCCGAGGCCATTACATCAAGAGCTCCACGGAAAATGAAGGGGAAGCCAAGTACATTATTTACCTGGTTGGGATAATCAGACCTTCCTGTAGCAAAAATAAGGTCATCCCTTGTTGACATAGCATCCTCATAGGATATCTCAGGATTGGGATTGGCCATTGCAAACACTATCGGATCAGGAGCCATACTGGCCAGCATATCCTTTGTCATCATATCGGCAACTGAAAGGCCGAGGAAAACATCGGCATCCTTACATGCATCAGCCAGTGTGCTTATATCCCTGTCGGTGGCAAACTCGGCCTTGTACTTATTAAGATCTGTCCTTTTATTTGTTAAGACCCCCTTTGAGTCCACCATCACAATATTCTCCTTTTTGATACCAAGGGCTACATACAGCTTTGTGCATGATATGGCTCCGGCGCCTGCACCGCTGACAACCATCTTCAGGTCTTCTATCTTTTTACCGTTTATTTCCAGGGCGTTGAGGAGACCGGCACCTGATATAATGGCAGTGCCGTGCTGGTCGTCATGAAAAACAGGTATGTCAAGGTCTCTTTTCAGCCTTTCTTCTATCTCAAAACATTCCGGAGCCTTTATGTCTTCAAGGTTAATGCCTCCGAAGGTGGGAGATATCTTTGTGCAGAATTCAACCATCTTATCAACATCTTTTTCATCTACCTCAATGTCGAATACATCTACATCACCAAACACCTTGAACAGAAGTCCTTTGCCTTCCATTACTGGTTTGCCTGCCAGTGCGCCTATATCGCCCAGGCCAAGCACCGCTGTGCCATTGGATATTACAGCAACGAGGTTGGCCCTCGCCGTGTATTCATAGGCATCGAGTGGATTAGCTTCTATTTCCTTACATGGATAGGCCACACCGGGAGTGTAGGCCAGACTCAGATCGAACTGGGTGCTGTAAGGTTTTGTCGGAATTACTTCGATTTTCCCTTTACGCCCTGTACTGTGGTACTTTAGCGCGTGTTCTTTAGTTACTTTTGGCATAGTTTGTTTATTAAGTTACACTTTATAATTAGTATTGAAATTACTGGCCATATTACGTTTGTTATTATGTATATATATGATATCACTGTTATAAATTTCATAAGGACTGACAGCAGCAAGCCCTTTTTTTGCAGGTATATAAGAGCTGTACCCTTCACCTGACAGGAAGGTATTGACAGCTTCGCGGTTCTCCTCTGACAGTTCAATCTGTATTATGGGCCTGTCCCTTCTTATTATTTCTGCAAAACCCGGTATCACCCTGTTTTCATATCCTTCAATATCACACTTTATATAATCAACCTGGTCCAGCCCGCTGAACAAAGCCTCCGGTGTTTTTACCTGCACAGGGAAAGATGCTTTCTCCTTATCCTCATCCCTGCCGATGATACGTGTCAGCCCGTGCCTGTATGGCTGATCACCCGGTATGCCCATTTCTTCAACCGATTCCCTGTCGCCCAGGGCATATGGAAGTATCTTCACCTGGTCCAGGCCGGTGGTGTTTTTTTTCAGTATCCGGCGGTAGAGAGGCACAGGTTCAACAGCATATACATATCCGCCTGGTCCGCAGGCCCTGGCAAAGATCCTGGTATAATATCCCAGGTTAGCCCCTATGTCAATGATCGTATCACCCCTGTTGACAAGGGCTGTAACAAAATAGTGCATCCTGAATTTCTTACTGCTGCGGAGCAGGCCTGAAAAATACAGTATAAAAAACAATTTGCTGATTATGCTGAAATAAGCCCTCTCATTGAATATAAAATATAATGCCTTTTTAATGAACTTCATCTGCAGTTTAAAAGCAATAATTCAGGATCAGAATAAACCCACTCTGTTATTGATACTAAATTAACATATAAAACAGACACTTTAAAATATTTTGGATCAAATGATATTATGTCAGATAACATATTGCCCGGGAGGATCTGCCAGGATCACAGTCTTCAGGGAATGCAGTCTTCATTTATTTGTGTATACCGGGGGTCCTGCCTGTATACAGGCAAAAGGGCATCTGCTGTACTTACAATCTTGTAGTGGAGTATATCAGTGCTGTATCGCCTGATAAAAAAATGCCCCAATATTTTATTGGAGCATTTTTTAAGCAAATAGTATTGGCTAATCAAAAGGTGTGTCGGTAAATTTAATTACAGCCGGTCAGCCGGTGATCATATCTTATCGGTTTCAACAACCTTTCCCAGTATATCCGCATAGGGTATCATAAGGAGTTCCTTTCCTTCAAATTCTATTTCAGTACCTGAGAAATTTTTGTAAAAAACCAGATCACCAACACTGATCTCGGTTTTCTCAATACCGCTAAGGGATGCAACCCTTGCATACTGAGGTTTTTCCTTTGCAGTATCAGGAATAATAATGCCTGATTCTGTCTTTTCCTCCTTTGAGCTTTCTATCTCAAGGAGTACATTTTGATTAATTGGCTGTAATTCTTTCATCTGTTTAAAATTTTTAGTTTGCTGAAAATGAAGAAACTAAAAATTTCTTCACATTCAGTAACTCCCGATGAATTTT
>JBKHBA010000091.1:0-9083 GCA_046542595.1 Bacteroidales bacterium
CCAGCTCTGTATCTTTTATTGCCTCGTTAAACCTGTTGAGATAAGCAGCATGGTGATTCAGATGGTGTATCTTCATTGTTTTTGCATCTATATAAGGCTCCATGGCATCATAGTCATAATCAAGACGGGGAAGTATAAAAGCCATATTTCTGTTTTTTAGGAAAATTATTACTTCTGCACAGATAATAGAAAATCCCGTGCCACAGTTGTATCTGTTAAGTAATGATCAGTATAACAACCTGATAGGTAGTTGCCGGTTTGTATGTTTATGTGTATGTATGATGAAATAAGCCACATTCGTGGTATTAATCCACATAAAAAAACACGGACAGGGGATGGCCGGGTTTTATAATTATCCAGGTAAAAAAGGCGCCGGTTTATTCCAGCTTACAGGGGTGAAGACGCAGAATTATTTCACATTTTCTATATCATAATGTTTGATCTTGTTATAGAGTGTTTTGCGATCAATACTGAGTAGTTTGGCGGCCTTTGATTTATTCCAGTTACATTTTATCAGGGCTGATATTATCAGGTCTTTTTCTGTTATCTCTGTGGCTTCCTTCAGGTTACTGGCTTTGCTCAGCTGTTCTTTTTCTCCTTGCAGCCGGCTGCCTGTTACCTTACTGAACCTTATCTCCTCCGGTAAGCTCTGTGCTTTAATGATCCCGGAATCAGAAAGAAGGACTGCCCTGTTGATAACATTCTTCAGCTCCCTGATATTACCGGGCCATTCATATTCAAGAAAAAGCCGTACGGCATCATCATCAAGGCCGGTAACATCTTTCCCAAAAAGCTTGTTGGCCCTGTTAATGAACTCACCGGCAAATTCCATGATGTCTTCTGTCCGTTCCCTCAGGGGAGGAAGATATATCTTAAATTCATTTAGCCTGTGATACAGGTCTTCCCTGAACTCATTATTATCCACCATATTTACCAGGTCATCATTACTGGCTGTTATCAATCTCACATCAACCTTAATCTGTTTGCTGTCACCTACCCTGCTTATCACCCTTTCCTGTAATGCCCGCAGCAGTTTCGCCTGGTTCTCATATGGCAGGTTAGCCACTTCGTCAAGGAAGATAGTGCCTTTTTCTGCCTGTTCAAAATGCCCTGATTTATCATTTATGGCGCCTGTAAATGCACCCTTGACATGGCCAAACAGTTCGCTGTTAGCCAGGTCTTTAGGCATAGCCCCGCAATCAACAGGTATAAAGGGTTTGTTTTTCCTGTTACTATAATAGTGTATAGCCCTGGCTATGTATTCCTTGCCCGACCCTGTCTCTCCTTCAATCAAAACTGACAGCTCAGTGGCAGCCACCACCCTGATATGTTCCATTATTTTTTTGATCTGCTCGCTTCTGCCGGTAATAAACTCTTTGTTGAAGGTGTCGGAACCTTTATCAGACCTTATCTTCTTCTCCTCAATGGCCCTGTTTATCAGGTGTAGTATCTCATCAGGCTGTATGGGCTTGGTAACATAATCAAAAGCACCGGATTTAATGAGTTTAACAGCCATCCTGACATCTGAATAGGCCGTCATTATAATTACCGGTATGTCAGGTTTCCTGGACTTAATAAACTCAAGCAGCTCATAACCGTTAGTTTCGGGCAGCCTGTAATCACATAGTACCGTGCTGTAATCTTTGGTACTAATCAGCTTTTTTGCCCTTGCACCGGAGTAGCAACCCTCGGCTTTATAACCTTTCTGTTCAAGATAACTTACTAGCAGGGTGCATATATAAGTATCATCGTCAATTATTAAGATTGTTTTCATTCGCTTTAAAAGATATTGTAGACATCAACTTATACATCATATAGAAAAATTCTTAATAATATAAGGTAGTTATTGCGATGTAAAGATAATCAGAAAGAAATTAATCAGAAAATATTTTTGTGCCTGTATGCAGAAGCAGCTTGCTTATTTCAATATCATCTCTAATGTTGTGTAATTAATACGCAAAATATGTGAAGTTCTACCACAAATATTCGGATTATTAATGATCTGCTGATATCCAAAACAGCATTATAAATCAATCGCTTATGCTTATAAATCAGTAAGGCAGGAGTTTTTTAGGTGCCAGACTGTAAATTATTATGTATTTGGAACGGATATGGCAATCATATGATTGACCTGATAAGGGTCTATATGTGTTTTTATCTTTTATTATTGGTTTTTTAAACTACCCGGCCCTGTGGTCTTATTCCGGCAAGCGGTTCTCCAGGGATAATAATAACAGATTCTATGACCAGAGATAACAGAAAGAAAAACAGCGAAAGGATTCATCCCGGCAAGGTGCTTAAAGAAATGGATGTAAACCCGGATAATGGCTTGTCCAGCAATGAAGCTGCCAGGAGAAAGGAGGAATACGGGGCCAACGAGATTGTTGCCGAAAAGAAGAATCCATTGCTGCAATTTCTTTCCTATTTCTGGGGACCTATACCGTGGATGATTGAGACAGCTGTCATTTTAAGTGCTATAGCCGGCCGCTGGGAAGATTTTGCGGTTATCCTGCTTATGTTACTTATCAATGGAGGTGTAGGTTACTGGCATGAAAGTAAGGCAAGCAATGCCATTGATGCCCTGAAAGAAAAGCTATCGCCCGATACCATAGTAATACGTAATGGCACGCGCAAAAAAATGTCAGCAAAGGAACTGGTGCCCGGTGATATAATTTTATTGAAGATCGGCAAGATTATACCTGCTGACGCCATTATGCTGAAGGATGAGCATATAAGTGCTGATGAATCATCCCTTACAGGCGAATCACTGCCTGTTGATAAGGGAGGTGGTGACAGGGTGTATTCAGGTACAGTGATTAAAAGGGGTGAAGCAAAGGCTGTGGTTATTGCCACAGGGCACCATACTAAATTTGCACGTACGGTAGAGCTGGTTGAGGAAGCAGAGGAAAAATCCCACTTCCAGAAGGCTGTCCTGCGTATAGGTTATTTTCTTATTGGTGTTACTGCTGTACTGGTTTCAGCTATCATTATAGCCGGAATATTAAGGGAAGAGAAGCTTATGGATGTACTCCTTTTTGCCATGGTTATTACCATTGCCGGGATACCACAGGCACTACCTGCTGTAATGTCTTTTACCATGACCATAGGGGCCCGCAGACTGGCTAAAAAGAAAGCTATTGTTTCACGCTTATCGGCCATGGAAGAGATGGCAGGACTGAAGGTGCTGTGTGCGGATAAGACCGGTACCCTGACAATGAATAAACTGACCGTTCAGGAGCCGGTACTTTTCGATGCAGATGATAAGGAGGATATACTGAGAGCTGCTGCACTGACACTGCAGGAAGATGATGAGGATCCTATTGATAAGGCTATACGTGAGACTTTAAAAGGTGAAAATATTACGGATAATTATGAGGTAAAGAGCTTTCATCCTTTTGACCCTACAAGAAAAAGGGCAGAAGCAGTGGTTGAGCATGACGGGAAAAAGATTACCGTGGCGAAAGGGGCTCCCCAGGTTATCCTCGGCTTATGTGATATGCCCCAGGAAAAAGCTGAGGATATAAGCAGCAGGATTGATGAGCTGGGTGAGAAGGGATTAAGGAGTCTGGGTGTGGCCAGGAGAGATAATGGTCAATGGTTATATCTTGGACTTTTGCCCCTGCTTGATCCCCCCAGGGATGACTCACGTGAGCTGATTAAAGAAGCAGTTAATGTGGGAATAGATATCAGGATGGTGACAGGCGACCATAAGGCAATAGCCAGGCAGGTATGCGTGCAACTGGACCTTAACCAGGATATTATAAGTGCGGATGAATTTTTTGAGCAGAGCAAAGAGGAAAACAGGGGGGATGAGGAAAAGGAAAAGAGATCGAGACAGCTGAATGATAAGTTTCTTAAGGCGGGTGGCTTTGCAGAGGTTACACCTGAACATAAGTTCAGTATAATAAAAAAGTTTCAGAGTAACGGTGATATTGTGGGAATGACAGGTGACGGGGTGAATGACGCCCCGGCACTTAAGCAGGCTGATGTTGGCATAGCAGTGTCTGAATCATCCGATGCTGCCCGCTCTGCTGCAGCGCTGGTGCTGACAGAACAGGGACTGGGGGTTATCATACATGCCATAAGGGAGGCAAGGCGCATATTTGAACGCATGACAGAATATGCCACCTTCAGGATAACAGAGTCGATGAGGGTATTGCTTTTTATGAGCCTTGCAATACTGGTTTTTGGTTTTTATCCTGTTACACCAATAATGGTGGTGTTGCTGGCTATACTTAATGATATACCCATAATGACCATTGCCTGTGATAATGTACCTGTGGCTAAAAACCCGGTGCGATGGCAGATGGACCGTGTATTAACTATTGCTTCGGTGCTGAGTGCAGGCGGGGTTATTACTTCCTTTATCCTGTTCTGGTTTATATTCCATAACCTGGGCTGGGAAAAAGAAGTGGTGCAGACAATGATATTCCTTAAATTACTGGTGGCTGGGCATATGACAATATACCTTACAAGGAATGCAGGATGGTTCTGGGAGAAGCCATATCCTGCATGGATATTTTTTATAGCCGTTGAAGCCACACAGGTGGCAGGAACCCTTTTTGCCGTATACGGCATACTGGTGCATCCCATAGGATGGGCTAAGGCAGGAATAGTATGGGCCTTTTCCATAGTGTCTATGCTAATTATGAGTGTGGTTAAGGTGGCTACAATAAAAATTCTCGGAAAAAAGAAAAAAGCATTTTATAAGTAGATAATATATAAATGATTTGATGTTAAACTAAAAATGTAAAAATTATGAAAAGGTTAGAAGGAAAAGTATTTATTATGACAGGCGCTGCACGTGGAATAGGGGCATCAGGCTGTAAACTGATGGCATCTGAAGGTGCATCGGTGGCAGTAACAGATGTGATTGATGATGAAGGCAAGGCCCTGAAGGATGAGATAGTGAAGGAAGGCGGGACAGCCTCCTACCACCATCTTGATGTTTCAAATGAAAAGCAGGTGGAGGAAGTGTTTGCCGCCGTGAGAGAGGATTATGGAAAGATAGATGGCATAGTTAATAATGCAGGAATATCCGGGGTTAACAAGCCTACACATGAGATCACCCTTGAGGAGTGGCAGAAGGTGATAGATATAAATATCAACGGTGTCTTTCTTTGCACACGGCATATTATCCCTCACTTGCGCGATAACGGCGGCGGGAAGATTATTAATCTCTCCTCCATCTATGGAATTATAAGTGCAGGGGATATACCGCCATATCATGCTTCCAAAGGAGCTGTCAGGCTGATGACAAAGACGGATGCCCTCTTATACGCCAGGGATAATATAATGGTCAATTCAATCCACCCCGGATTTATATGGACACCGCTGGTGGAAGCAATGGGAGAAGAGTCCGAGGGAGGCGCGGAAAAATTCCGGGAAGAGCTTGATGCGCTGCATCCTGTCGGTCATGTTGGGGAACCCGATGATATTGGCTGGGGGATTGTCTTCCTGGCAAGCGATGAATCAAAATTTATGACAGGCAGTGAGCTGGTGATAGATGGTGGATATACCTGTAAATAAATAAAGGATGGCATATGGCCGGGAACCCTTATAAAAAGACTCCTTTTCCCGGGTTCAGGGATACAGGTAAGCTATCGGAAAAGCAGGCCCGTAAGGAGGTGGACCGCTTACGTGATGCCATAGAGTATCATGACTACCTCTATTATATTAAGAACAGGCCTGCTGTTTCCGATAGTGAATATGACCGTTTGTTCAGGAGACTGGAGGAACTGGAGGAGAAGTTTCCTGATCTTGACAGTGAGCTGTCACCAACGCATAAGGTGGGTGCTGCACCTCTTGATAAGCTTAAGAAAAGGAAGCATGCCGCAGCCATGCTCAGCCTGCGTTCATCAACCGAAAAAAAAGATATCCTTGACTTTATCAGAAATATGAAAGATAAGGCAGGCGGAGATGATACCGCTTTTGTCATTGAGCCCAAGTTTGACGGCCTGTCCGTTGAAGTGGCCTATGAAAAAGGTCGTTTCGTGTACGGTGCAACAAGGGGTGATGGTGAAAAAGGTGAGGATATTA
The DNA here is from genome assembly GCA_046542595.1 of Bacteroidales bacterium. Classification (GTDB taxonomy): domain Bacteria; phylum Bacteroidota; class Bacteroidia; order Bacteroidales; family VadinHA17; genus UBA9300. Next base: position 6,040 of record JBKHBA010000091.1, read on the forward strand.
CAGAAAATATAAAAACTGTAAGATCCCTGCCTTTAAAGCTCAGGGAGGGGTCTGGTTACCCGGATAAGCTGTATGTCAGGGGCGAGGTCTTTTTGACCAAAGATGCGTTCCAGGAACTAAATAAGAATAGACTCGAAAAAGGTGGCGATGCCTTTGCCAATGCACGTAATGCAGCAGCAGGTATAATAAGGCAGCTGGATCCGAAGAAGGTGAGGCATGCCCGTCTGGATATATTTTTCTTCGAGATAATGGCCGGTGGGGATAAGGACTTTGAAAGTCACTGGGCTATGATAAAGAAGTTCCCTGACTGGGGACTGAGGACAACGGAGCTGAACAGGAAATACAGCAGTTTTGATAAAATAAAATCATACCGTGATGATATTTCAGACCGGCTGGATGAGCTGGAATTTGATATTGACGGTATAGTAATAAAGCTGGATAACAGGAAGCTGAGAGAGCAGGTAGGTACCCGGCAGAATAACCCGCGCTGGGCTTATGCCTGGAAGTTTGAACCCAGGAAAGAGATTACACGGGTAAGGGATATTATTGTTCAGGTGGGGCGGACAGGAATAATGACACCGGTAGCACTGCTGGAACCGGTTGATGTGGGTGGGGTAACCGTCAGCAGGGCCAGCCTTCACAATGAGCAGGAAGTAAAAAGGAAAGATGTAAGGAAGGGAGATAAGGTGAGGGTAATACGTGCCGGTGATGTTATACCGGAAGTAGCTGAACGCCTCAGCATGAGGGGACAGAAACGCGGCGAACCTTTTCATATGCCTGAAAAATGCCCTTCATGTGGTGCGGAGCTTGTCAGTGAAGGTGCTTATACTGTTTGCCCGGCCGGCTTGTCCTGCGATGCCCGGTTGAAAGAGAGCATCATCCACTTTGCTTCTAAAGAAGGAATGGATATAAAAAACCTGGGGGAAAAGATTATTGAGCAGCTGCTGGAAAAGGAAATGCTTAGCACAATACCTGACCTGTACAGGCTGGAAAAGAATGATCTGAAAAAGCTGGAAGGATTTGCAGATAAGTCTGCCGGCCGGCTATACGACTCAATAGAAGAATCAAAAAGCGTGAGTCTGAAGAAATTTATATATGCCCTGGGAATACGCCATACAGGTAAACGCATTGCCGGGATACTGGCTGAGGAGTACGGGTCGGCAGAGGCATTGAAAAAGGCAGGCTATGATGACCTTGTAAAGATAAATGAAATAGGGCCGGAAATAGCCGAAAGTGTCATTCATTTTTTTGGTAACAAAACAAACATAAAGATGATGGATGAGCTTACTGACCTGGGTGTTGAGATACAGAAGGAAAAGAAAAAAATATCTCAGGAACTGAAAGATAAAGTTTTTGTGCTGACCGGCGAACTGGAAAATTTTACCAGGGAGGAAGCAAAGGAAAAAATTGAAGCACTGGGAGGAAGGGCCACATCAAGTGTAAGCGGGCAGACCGATTACCTTGTTGTGGGTAAAGACCCGGGGACTAAAAAAGAAGAAGCCGATAAGCATAATGTGGATATGCTGAATGAAAAAGAATTTATGGATTTATTAAATCATTAAAATTATAAACAGGTAAACAATAATATATACAGGTAAACTAAAAATTTTAAACAGATGAAATTTATATATAAGCTGGAAGAACTTGATAACTCAAAAGTAGCCGGGGTGGGTGGTAAAAATGCTTCACTGGGAGAGATGTTCAGTAAGCTGAGCTCTGAGGAAGTGCGTGTTCCGGATGGCTTTGCCACTTCAGCAGACTGTTACCGCGATTTTATTGAGAAGAATGAATTGAAAGATAAAATAATAAAGGCACTCGGTGAACTTGATAAAGATGATCTTGATAAGCTGAAAAAGACAGGCAGCAGGATCAGATAGATGATAATGGATTCTGATATTCCGGATGAGACCTCTGAGCAGATTATTGATGCTTATAAGGATCTTAAAAAAAGGGAGAAAAAGGTAAGCAGCGTGGCTGTACGCAGCAGTGCCACTGCCGAAGACCTGCCCGAAGCCAGCTTTGCCGGCCAGCACGATTCCTATATAAATATCAGCGGTGAGAAAGAATTATTGAAGGCATGGCAGAAATGTGTTGCCTCACTTTTTACAGACAGGGCAATTAAATACAGGGAGGAGAATGGTTTTGACCATATCAAGATTGCCCTCTCTGTGGGTGTACAGAAAATGGTCAGGGCTGATAAGGCATGCTCAGGTGTTGCCTTTACAATTGATCCTGACAGTGGATTCAAAAATGTTATACTGGTAAACGGTGCATGGGGCCTTGGTGAAAATGTGGTACAGGGCGCGGTTCAGGCTGATGAATTTTACCTGTTTAAAGAGGCTCTGCGAAAGGATAAAAGGGCAATAATAGCAAAGAAGATCGGCACTAAAAAGAAGATGATGGTGTATGATGAAAAGGGTAAAGATGCTACCAGAAACGTGGATACACCTGAGGAGAAGAGAGGCCGGCCCGTGCTTAAAGATGATGAACTTACACAGCTTGGCAGGACATGCCTTAAAATAGAAGAGCATTATGGTAAGGCCATGGATGTGGAATGGGCAAAAGACGGAGAGAGCGATGAGCTGTTTATAGTCCAGGCCAGACCTGAAACCGTGCATTCGGGAAAAGAGGACAGTGCCCAGCTGAAGACATATGAAATTGAGACAGAGGGCAAGGAAGCCCTGATTACTGCTACAGGCATAGGAAATAAAATAGCAGCAGGAAAAGTAAGCATTCTTGATTCACCTGAAGATGCGGGAAAACTGGAAGAAGGACAGGTACTGGTAACTGAGATTACCAATCCCGACTGGGACCCCATAATGAAGAAAGCATCCGCTATTATTACCAACAGCGGCGGACGTACGAGTCATGCCGCAATAGTAGCCCGTGAACTGGGAGCCGTAGCAGTGGTGGGCACGGGTGATGCCACTGAGAAACTAAAGGACGGACAGGAGGTAACAGTATCATGCACAGAAGGAAATGATGGAAAGATATATGAGGGTATCCTTGAATGGAAAGAGGAAGAGATAGACCTTGATAAGCTT
>JBKHBA010000092.1:0-9050 GCA_046542595.1 Bacteroidales bacterium
ATAGCCGTTATTATTCAGGCTCATTCTTCTGAAGATACTGAAGGGTTCGGTAAAATTATAACCCGTCCACAACACATTAAGCACCTGGTCAGCCTCTCTCTGGTAACCCATATCGTTTATTTCCAGGCCCGGACTTTTCCAGTTTGACATCAGCAGAAAATTCCATTTGCCGCCTATCTTGCCTGCCTCCAGCTTGCCGCCGAAACCTGTCAGGCTTGTCCTGTCCGTGTCAAGCTCAACATGGTCTGCATCAGGTCTCTGGTAATACCTTGCCGATGACATCTGTGTACGGGTGATAGCCTCTGTTGTTCCTTCCACATGGCTCATGTACATGCTGGTACTCAGCATATAATTCCTGTCTTTGAAGAAGCGGGTAAAATCGAAACCACCCGTTGTGGCATTTTTATGCAGGTAGTCTATTCCTGTACCATCCAGTTTACGTATTGTACTTGTTACGGCTCCCCCGATAATTGTATTACCCTTGTTAAAATCTTTCTGCACCCTTGCCAGCGAGTAGTTGGTCAGGGGTTCAATTGTTTCCGTGGATCTCTGTCCGGCGCTGTCAATCTCTGCCTTTACCTCTGCTGTGATGCTTTCCAGGAATCCGACCGAGACCCCGTTTTTTGTCTTACCTGTCAGTTTGGCTGCCCCCAGTATATTTGTAAACGCAGGGACATCGGCATATTCATTATTATCTGTTGAAGGGTATCCATGCGGACTTCGTCCTATACCTCTTGAATAGAAGAGGTTGTCATTACCCACATCGCCATCGCCCAGACCGACATTAAAGCTGGTTATATTACCCCCCTCAATAAAGAAAGGTCTTTTTTCCTCGAAGTATGTCTCATAAGCGCTGAGGTTTACTTCAGAGGGGTCTGCTTCCACCTGGCCGAAGTCAGGGAGTATGGTAAGGTCAAGGGTCAGGTTGTTGGTTACGCCAATCTTGGCATCCAAACCGGCTTTCAGCTTATAATCCTTGCCTGTTCTGAAAGGATTCCCTTCCACGGGCTCGTATGTATTATATGATGCTACACCGTAGGGCATGATATCCAGCTGTTTGCGAGACTCCACATTTTGGAGTCCACCCAGCTCACCTGCCAGGTGCACCATGCCCGGGGCATCACGGGGTATGGCCGGCCACAGGCTCATCTCGTTATGCCTGAATATCTGCCTGGCCACTATCATCCCCCACACCTCATCAGAGTTCTTCTGAAACCTCAGCTGGGTGAAGGGTATCTTCATCTCTGCAGCCCAGCCCCATTCGTGTATGCTTGTTTTTGCCTGCCAGATAGGGTCCCATGTAAAGTCTTCATTCTGCCCGTTGTTTGACATTATCCAGTCTGCTCTGACACCGGCAGAGCTCACTCCGAAGATAAACATGGTACGCAGGTCGTGGTAGCTGTCCAGTCCGATAAACACCATGTCACCATCTGCGTTATCCCTGCGGCTCATCCTGTTGGTTATACTGTCGGGTGATGAGTCAAAAGCTTTTATTGCAACATAGAGGAATGCATCATCGTAGCAGATCTTAAATTCAGTAGGCTGGGAGGGAGGCCTGTTTTCATATGGTTCATGCTGGATGAGCCCGGTTTCCCAGTTATTAAGCTCCCATGCCTTGTCATCGAGATTACCGTTTATTACCGGTGTGCTCTCTGTCCGGTGGGCTTCATAGATTTTTTTCTTCTTATCCTGTCCGCTGGCATTGAAGGCCAATCCGGCAAGGATAATAAGCATTATCAACAGGTTCTTCATTACGGGTATTTTAGCTTTGTTTAAATTAAAGACGATCAAAAGCCCTGATTGTTGCAACAATATTTAAATAGTGCTAAAATTTTCCCGGAATGGTTTAACAGGGCATATACCGGCGGTAATGCCAGTGTTTATTTTGGGCAGTGTTTAAAGGCTGCCCTTTTGAGGCAGCCTCTGCATCATTCATATCATATTATTTTCTTATCTCAGGCCGAACCTGTAAGAAAGTTTAAGCAGGAATACATTATATGGTTTTTCTTCACCAAAGAGAGTATTGATATTATCCTGCAGCACGAATTCCCCTGTTGGCACATATGCATCTCTTGTCTGTGACCATACGGCACACATTGTTGAGCCCGGTGCAAACTCCCATCTGAGTACCAGGTTCGAGAGGAACTCATCAAAGTTAAAGCTGGGATCGCTGAAAGAATAGTCGGTGTTTCCATCAGTGTCTTCATCGATAAAATATGTGTTTTCCACTTTCTTTATCTCATCACCGCTGAACACATGCTGGCGCTCATCATACGCACCGGCCATGGGGTTTGTTATCTTTTTATAGCCTGAATAATCGGCTGCCGCAAAGAAGGGCTGTCCCCAGTACTGTATTGTCAGGTCAGGGGTGATATTATAGTTTATGCGCAGTGACATACTCAGCACGTTCTGTGCCAGGTCTGAAAAGATATAAGCTGTCTCGCCCTCTTCATTCTGCAGTGCATCAACATATTGCAATTCTGTTAATCTTGAGGTATAGGAGGGGGTGAGGCTTATTCTCAAAGTATTAACCGGACGGTAAGATATGAAAAGAGTTGCTGATCTGCGCTTCATATAATCATCCCTTCCCCAGAAATGGTTGCCGCTCAAACTTATCCTCAGTTTCTTCCTGTTATCTGAGTTAAGGTTATAATACATCCCTTTTCCACCCGGTGTTTTCATGTTTGGGCCTCCCCTGAGCATGGTTGTTGATACGCCCCGGCTGTTATAGCTGAGTCCGGCAGAAGCGTTCCAGAAGTTTTTGAACTGGGTGTACACAGACATGTTTCCGCCATGCTGTTTAAAGTTAAAGCCATAGTCCCACATTGAATACAGGTTGCCGTTAAATCTTATTCTGCGGTATATCCCCTTTGGCTTGTTAATATTATAAGCTGACCAGAGGGAGTGCATCATATCATCTGCCGCCCTGAGGTATCCCAGGTCGTTAATTTCGAATCCGGGCGACTTGAATGTTGAGAAGAGCATGAAGTTCCAGTTACCACCTATCTTTCCGAACTCCACCTTGCCCCCTGTACCGCTCAGACTTGTCCGTGAAGGGTCATAATCCATATGTGTGGCATCCGGACGCTGCATGAGGTGTCTGGCCGAGGTCTGTGTTGCACTGATAGCCTCTTCTGATCCTTCAACCTGGCTGAAGGCCGTATTGATAGCCAGTTTCCAGTTTTTATCATTGAAGTGCTGTGTAAAATCCAGTCCGCCCGTCAGTGCAGAACTGTGAAGGTAATTAAGGGGTGAGCTTTCGAGGTCTTCCACTGTTTCAAGATTGCGGTAGGTATGTGTAAGCATACCTCCTATCATTGTATTGCCCTTATTGAAATCTTTCTGCACCCTGCCAATAAAGTAGTTTGTAAGTGGCTCAACCTCCTGCGTTGTTCTGTTTCCGGCACTGTCTATCCTGGCGTAGGTTCTTGGTGTTACTGTCTCAATGACACCTATTGACAGTCCGTCCTTTGTTTTACCTGTCAGTTTTGCCGCCCCCAGTATGCGCACATTTCTTGGTGTTTTGGAGTATTCACCATTTTCGAGGCGTGCGTATCCTGCCGGACTTTTACCTATCCTGCGCGAGTAGAAAAGATTATCATTACCCATCTCTCCGTCTCCTATGCCTACTTTGAAGCTGGTGATATTATTACCTTCTATGAAGAATGGTCTTTTCTCCCTGAAGAAGGACTCATAGGCAGTGAGGTTGACCTGTGAGGGGTCTGCCTCCACCTGTCCGAAGTCGGGGTTAACAGTAAAATCAAGTGTAAGGTTATTTGTCAGTCCCAGCTTACCGTCAAGTCCGGCGTTGGGAATAAAGTCGCTGCCACCTAGGAAGGGATTGCCCTCCTGTGCCTTATAGTTTTCATAGCTTGCCACTGCATATGGCATCAGGTCAAAGATTTTTTTTGGTTCAATACCATCGAGACCATCCAGTTCACCGTAATTATGTACCAGTCCGGATGCATTCCTGGGTATTGGCTGCCAGAAGCTCATCTCGGATTCCCTGTAGTTGAGCCTGAATATTTCCATACCCCATACTTCATCTGTATTTTTCTCAAAACGCAGTTGCGTAAGGGGGATTTTCATCTCGGCAAACCAGCCCCATTCGTGGATTGCTGACTTAACATGCCATATGGGATCCCAACTGGGGTCTTCCATCTGGCCGTCATTGATGTGCATAAGGTCCATCTTAACGCCGGTGGAGCTTACTATAAAGGTAAAGCCGGTCCTGAGGTCATGGTAACTGTCAAAGGACAGTCCCACGTAATCACCGTCAATCTCGTCACGGCGTGTCATCCTGTTAATAATGCTGTCTGGTGCTGAGTCGTAAGCTTTAATGGCGACATAGATATAATTATCGTCATATAATATTTTAAACTCGGTGGGCTGTGTTGGTTTTTCACCCTCATATGGTTCAAACTGGGTGAAACCGGATCCCCATTTGCCGGTTTTCCATTCATTCTCATCGAGCTGCCCGTTTATAAGGGGAGCCTTATCTGTCCGGGTGGTATTATACACCCTTTTTTGTGTTTCCTGGCTGAAGCTGTTAAAACTCAAAACTGCCAGTAAGAGATAGGTGATTGCAAAAGTTTTCATGTCAAATTCTATGTTTAGCAAAATGACGATGAAATTTTTTAAACATTGCAGGTCGATAAAAAAATATTTTATTAATTATTTGCAAGGCCCACAAAACCAGATATATATGAAGGATTAAAATTTATTTGCCACCTTCCTGGCAGGCCGGTTCGAAGAAAATGGATATAAATCAGGGTTTATGGAGCCTGTTTAAGCCGGTAAAAGATGTCCTCTATCAGCCTGCAAGAAGGAGCTTTTTAATCCGGCAAAATGGGCCTTACATCAGGCTGCAAAAAGGATCTGTCTCATCCGGTAAAGGAGGGTAATCAAACACAGGTTTTAATCATCGTAAAGGCGGAGAAACTCATAAGTGTTTCCGTGGTGTTCGAGGAATCTGATAAAATCTTTGCTCGGGATTATAAGGGAGGCTGTATTATCGTTGGGGTGAAAAGAAAGATTATCAAAGTCAAGCAGCTTTTTGTCAATAAAAAGATGTACATGCTTTTCGCTGTCGTTTATCAGTCCGAATGGTGACACCGACCCTGGTTTGAGGCCAAGGTATTTCATCAGTCTTTTTTCGGAAGCAAATGTCAGCTTGCCCTGTTTAAGGCGCGACTCCAGGTCTTTCATATTAAGCTTACGGAGGTGTTCAAGTATCACCAGGTAATGTTTATTGCCTTTATGGTTACGCAGGAATATATTCTTACATCTTCCTGCATCATAGTCTTTCCAGTATTTGCTTGCTTCTTTTATTGTATTTACCGGTGGGTGTTCACGGTAATGATATTGTATATTCAGTTCCTCAAGCAGCCTGTAAAGTTCTTTCTGCCCTCTCATAATCTGTAATGTCTTTTGATATACACAAATTCCAGTTCAGCCAGGCCTTCTCCGGCTTCCCGGCTTTCCGGGTTCAGCTTTGTTGGCGGGCTGTCCAAACTTCCCATATTTGTTTACTGTTTTTACAAATATGCAATTTTCACGTATATAGTTCAATAGCTATTCATCAAACAGGCTTCCTCCTTTTTGTTGCTCTGTATATCCATGGTCTTCGAGGAGATCTTCTTTTTCCGAGGCTTCCACTGCCAGGCGGTCGCATCTTTCGTTACCCTCAACACCGCTGTGTCCGGCCACCCATTTGATTACCACATTATGCATACGGTAAACTTTCAGGAAGCGTTTCCAGAGGTCGCTGTTTTTCTTTTTGCGGAAGGCTTTTCTTTCCCATTCGAACACCCAGCCTTTATTGACGGCATCGGCAATATATTTGGAGTCGGTATAGATAACCACATCTGAATTTTTGTTTTTAAGTCTTTCCAGGCCGGTGATGACAGCCAGCAGCTCCATCCTGTTATTTGTTGTAAGCCTGTATCCTGCCGACAGTTCTTTCTTGTACCTGTCTGTCTGAAGCACAACGCCGTAGCCCCCCGGACCGGGATTCCCTTTTGCAGCGCCATCAGTGAAGATTGTTATTTTCTGTTTCATCCTGTTACTGAAGGGGTAATGTTATACCGGTGTTTGTCATAAACAGTTTAACGGCTATAGCCAGCAGGATTATGCCGAATACTTTACGTAATATATGTACACCTGCTGGTCCGAGTATCCTTTCAACCATTGAGGTCATCCTGAGTACCAGGAACACAACTGCCATGTTCAATACCAGGGCTATAAGGATATTAGCCGGGGCATATTCTGCTTTGAGCGACAGCAGTGTTGTAATGGATCCTGCACCGGCAATCAGCGGGAATGCTATAGGCACTACTGTTCCGCCGCCCGGCGAGTCATGTTTAAATAGCTCTATTCCCATCACCATCTCGAGGCCGAGCAATAAAATAACTATTGAGCCTGCTATTGCAAATGATGATATATCAACACCGAAGAGTGCCAGCAGCGGTTCACCGGCAAAGAAGAACATGATAAAGATTGTAAATGCCACCAGTGAAGCTTTAGCTGCCCCCACCTCTCCGCTTTTTCTTTTAATATCAACAATGATGGGCACCGATCCGATGATGTCGATAACTGCAAAAAGCACCATAAAGGCTGCCAGTGTTTCTTTCAGGCTGATATTATCCAGAAGGCTCATGTTTATTTACTTATTTTCACGTGATTATATTTTATTTATTTCATTGGCCACATGGAACTGCCCATTAAAAAATAATCATACTCTTAATGTGAAATAATGATGATTTCTTAATGGACGTTTCATGCAAAGATAAGCGAGGAAAGAAGAAAGACGAAAGGCAAAAGATAAATATCGTCTGTCTTTCGCCTTTCAGCCTTTTGTTTTCTTACTGTGTCTTTTCTGTTACTCGCGTATATCCATTTCTTCCACCAGGTGTCCTGCACCCGCATAGATATCCATAACCCAGAGTACATAGCGTATATCCACGTTTATGCATCTCTGAAGGTCCGGTTCAAATGCCACATCACCGCTCATTGCTTCCCAGTTACCGTCAAAGGCCAGTCCTATCAGTTCTCCTTTGCCGTTGATAACCGGACTGCCCGAGTTACCTCCTGTAATATCATTATTTGTAAGGAAGCATACCGGCATATGTCCGGCGGGGTCAGCATATCTTCCGTATTTCTTCTCATTATACAGCTGAATAAAATCATCCGGAAGATCATATTCATAGTCGCCGGGAACATATTTTTCCATCACGCCCTCCATGGTTGTGTAATGCTTATATATAACAGCATCCTTCGGCTGGTAAGGAAGAACAGACCCATAGGTAAGCCTCATGGTAAAGTTGGCATCAGGGTATTGTACCAGTTCGGGATCCATCTCCCTGAGCCCGGCTATATAAAGTCTTCTTCCCCTGGTGAGGTCAGAAGAGAATTTGCCGCTGCGCTGCATAAGGTCGCGATACACCATTATCACATCCATCCCGTTCTTGAGGGCGGGGTCTGTTTCCAGGGTTTCTGCATCCGGACTGTCAAGGAAGCTCATCAGTCGGTCACGGCTGGTAAAGATTGAATTATCGAACAGGTAGTCAACATAGCTTTCAATGTCACCGTTGAACTGCTTATCTATCTGGGTAACGAAATCGGGCCAGTACTGTGGGTCAATATCTTCCTTGAAGACTTTAATCATTGCTGTTGTAGCCTTTTTGTCGGTTGGGGCATTATAGTCTTTGTAAAAACCATCAGCCCTCTCTTTTAGTTCTTCTATGGCTTCTATTACAGCTTCTTCATCATCACCTGACAGTGCAGCCAGCAATCCCTGTGCCGACCGTGCCATACCCGGCAGTTCAGAACCCATAAGCAGGCATTCCTGCAGGTACTGTTGTGCATTATTATATTCGGCCCTGCTTATGATAGCGTTTTCTATCAGCTTAAGGGCATCGCCATATTTTTCTTTTCTTTTATTTCTCTTATTCACCCATTCGGTAAACCTTTTTTCTGTATTCTCTTTTTTGGATTTGATTTTCAGTCTTTCAAGACCTTCTTTTTGCCCGATAGAGAATTTCCAGTAGTTGGATGATCCTGAATATTTGGATGCATACTGTATATTAACTTTGGGGTCTGCCATCATATCGGCCATAAGTATTTCCTGCCTGATACCACGTATCTTTATCCTGTTGGGATGTGTGATAGACAGTACTTCATCAACACCATAGGAGGTCATATACCTCTGTGTGCCACCGGGATAACCCATTACCATGGCAAAGTCGTTTTCATTGACTCCTTTAATTGACACCGGCAGGTGGTGTTTGGGTTTAAGTGGGATATTCTCTTCGGAATATTCGGCCGGGGTACCATCCGGACTCATATACACGCGGAACACACTGAAGTCGCCCGTATGGCGGGGCCATTCCCAGTTATCGCTGTCATGTCCGTATTTACCTATTGATGAAGGGGGTGCGCCCACCAGCCGTACATCACTATACCTTTCATATACAAGCAGGTAATAGTTATTGCCACCGAAGAAGGAACTGACACTGGCATTATAATTATTACCTTCGGTAGCTTCATCTGCTATTTCACCCCTTACCGAATTTATTGTTTCAGCTCTTTCACTTTCTGACATGCCGGCTGTCACCTTACTGAGTACACGGTCTGTTACATCTTCAATCCTCACCAGGAATGTGGCGCTCAGCCCGGGATTGGGTAGTTCTTCCTGTTTTGACATAGCCCAGAACCCGTCCTTCAGGTAATCGTGCTCAACGCTGCTGTGTGACTGGATCTGTCCATACCCGCAGTGATGGTTTGTCAGCAGCAGGCCTTGCGACGAAACTATTTCACCGGTACAGCCACCGCCAAAAATAACAATGGCATCTTTTATTGATGACTGGTTGATGCTGTAGATATCTTCTGCACTGAGTTCCAGTCCCATCTCAGTCATTGTGCCCATATTAAGCTGTTCTAGCAGTGGCAGCAGCCACATACCTTCGTCAGCCCTGACGCTCATATTAAGGCTGACAATAAGGGCAATTAAAATTGACAATAATCTTTTCATGAAATTAATTTTTTATTGA
>JBKHBA010000093.1:0-9016 GCA_046542595.1 Bacteroidales bacterium
ATTTATCAGTCCGCCCGTTCCCAGCAAAGTGCCTCCGAAATATCTTGTAACAACAATAAGTATATTATTAAGACGGTAAGACCTGATCTGACCCATTATAGGTTGGCCTGCAGTGCCGGATGGCTCTCCGTCATCATTAACCCTCCATTTGTCATCACCGGGACCCAGTCTGTAAGCATAACAATGGTGCCTGGCATCATGATACTCTTTTTTAACCTCTTCCAGTTTCTGCTTTACACTCTCTTCAGAATCTACAGGAAAGGCCATAGCAATAAATTTACTTCCCCTGTCCTTGAAATAGCCCTTTGATACCTTTTCTATGCTTCTGTATTCATCCTTCATTTCTGCGCTTCTGTATTCATCATTCTTTTCTGCATTTCCGTATTCATCCTTCATTTCTGCGCTTCTGTATTCATCCTTCATTTCTGCATTTCCATATTCATCCTTTCTATGCGGACACCGGATTACAGGTAGCTGAGGAAAATAATTGTTATTACTGAAAGTATAATTCCGGCCCTGTTAAGCCTGCTTAATTTTTCGTTGAAAAATATCAGGGCAGTGATAACAGACAGAACCACAATCCCGATATTATTAATGCCGAAAATAATTGAACTGTCGAGTATATTACTGTCCAGTGCCATTATGATACCGTAAAGAGAACCGAAGTTTACAATACCCAGGCTTATACCTGCAACAATGATCTTTATTATATTTTTCGATTTAAAATTATCCTTCCTGAAAAAGCTGAACAGTACGCCCGTTAAAGCCGATATGGAAAACAATACCGAGGTAAACATGATAGTTCCCTGCTCAATAATATGAACCTGCTGGCTGTATTTTATCAATGAGTCAATGATACCGGCGCCGAGAAAAAGCACTAAAGGCAGTATCATCACTTCAGGCCCTCTCTTTTTTGTCTTGTCCCTGTTATATGTTGTCATAAAAACAGATACCAGGGCCAGCATTATCCCTGCTGCCTTCAGTACGCCCAGGTCTTCGTTGAAATAGAATATGGAGAAAGTAATAGGTATTACCACCGACATTTTGGATGCCACTGAGGTTACTGCAATTCCGGCTTTCTGGGCTGAACGGGCAATTACAAAAAACATGACAATAAAAAGTATACCTATTATTACTGCCATTGGTAACCAGCCTGCTGCCAGATCCGGGTATGACGGAAAACCGCCTATGCTGAATCCGAGGATAGCAGCAGTGAAATAGTTGATTATTATGATCCTGAAAGTGTCAAGTTTCATAATGCCGGCTATCTTGAAAATAACCATAATACCTGTTGTGGACACTATGCAGAGTAAAAGATATATCATCAGTGTTTTCTCTCGTATTTATTGATTAATGCATTGGCAATGGAATGTAATAACCTTATATCGGTGCCGGCAGCCAGGGATAATCTTTCCATTATCCTGCCCTTTAATGCTTTATTATGGCTTATTGCAGTGTTTGAAAAAAGGTGTTCGGCTTTGCTCCGGAGCAAGGTCAGTGATTGCTCTCCGGCCTCTGTTTCATTTTCCCTGATCTGAGGGATTTTAAAATTACTCAGGGTGTAGGCATATAGCATCACTGCCTGTGAAAGGTTAAGTGATGGGTAAGGGGCTGCCATTGAAACAGTGCTTGTTATATCACATAATGACAAATCATCATTGCTCAGCCCGGACTCCTCACTACCGAAAACAAGGGCAATATTTTTGTTGCCGGCATATTTATCCCCCAGCAGGGAGCCTAGATCCCTGATATCTGTGTATTCGGCTTTTGTGCTCCTGTAACGCGCAGTGGTACCGATAATAATATCCATCCCGGCTGTTGCCTCCTTCAGCGAGTCATATATGTCTGCATTATCCAGTATGTCTGCTGCTCCGTGGGCCAGCCACCTGGAAGGCCCTTCCCTGTATTCACATGGCTTTACCAGCATAAGACTGGTGAACCCCATGGTTTTTATCGCACGTGCGGATGCACCGATGTTTTCAGGGACCTTTGGCTTAACAAGTATAAATGAAATATGCACGTTTATGATTTTAGTACAAATATTCCGAAAAAATATCTTATCAGAAAATAATATATAAATTTGTCTGCCTGTACTGGAAAAAAACAGATGATGAGCATACTTCCGGAAGAACCACAGTATGTGCCACTGCAACCAAAAGCAGGTGACCTGGCTGTTTATATGCAGAACACTGCTATTGAGATTGAATTCAATAATGAGAAATATGTAATTGTTTAACAGTCAGGTATACGGCTTCTGGTACGCTATGATAAATTATTTGATTAAAAACGCCATGATATATGAACCCGGGAATAATTTCCTGCTTATCTGACCTGATATATTTAAATTATGCGATCAAAATTATTTTTTCCCCTCTTACTCGCTTCGGGCTTACTGCTGGTAATCACTGTCATTATTATATTCAATAAAACCACAAATACACAGCTCAGAAAAGATATCGCTGTTTACTCCGGAAGCGAGAGCTGTAAACCATGCCATGAAGAATTTTACGAGCTCTGGGCTGATTCTTATCACGGACTGGCTATGCAAGCTGTAAGTCCGGATTTTATTAATAAGAATATCATGATCTTTGACCAGCCTGTAAGGGTTGGTACTGATACTTTCTCAGTAAGTCTTATTAATGACACACTGGTATTTAAGGAAATTTTGCGTTCAGGGGAAATTAATGAGTATCCGGCAGTACATGCAATGGGAGGAAAGTATATATATTATTTTCTTACTCCCCTGAGCCGGGGACGCCTGCAGGTTCTGCCACTGGCTTATGACTGCGATAAAGATACCTGGTATAATAACCCTGAGAGTGGTGTCAGGCATTTTGAGAATATCGAGGATGCTCCCCTTGACTGGAAGAACCATTTGTATACTTTTAATACCACATGCTACAGCTGTCATGTAAGCCAGCTGGAGACAAACTATGACCTGGCAAGCAATACCTATAATACTACATGGAGAGAGCCCGGTATAAATTGTGAAACATGTCACGGTCCCAGTTATGAACATATCGAAGTCTGTGTAAAGGCAGGGGAGGGAAATATACCTGATGATCTGAAAATAGTACAAACGAGTGAATTTACGCCCGGGCAGCATAATGCATCATGCGGCTCATGCCATGCCAAGGCAAATGTTATTGCAGAAGGCTTTGAGCCTGGCGCCCGCTTTTATGATTACTTTGATCTGATAAGCCTTGAAAACCCGGATTTTTACGCTGATGGCCGTGACCTTGGTGAAAACTACACGATGACTACCTGGGAGATGAATAAATGCGTACAAAACAGTGATATGCACTGTGTCACATGCCACACATCAAGCGGAAGGTACCGCTTTAGCGGTGATAATGCAAATGATGCATGCATGCCCTGCCACTCTGAAAGAGTGAAAAATGTAAGTGATCATTCATTTCATAACAAAGACTCGGAAGGCAGCAAGTGCATAGCATGCCATATGCCAAAGACAACTTTCGCAAAGATGGACAGGAGTGACCATTCCTTCCGGCCACCAATGCCAGGGGCTACCATAGCCTTTGGTTCTCCCAATGCATGCAATATATGTCATGATGATATGACCCCTGAGTGGGCCCAGGCTGAAATAATGAGAACACATGACAATAAGCAATACCAGGAAGAAACATTGAAAAATGGTTTCCTGGTGCGTAAGGCAAGGGAAGGAGACTGGTCAGAGCTTGATGAGATATTGTCGGGACTGCAGGATGGTTCTTTTGATGATATCTATACCACATCATTTATCCGTTTGCTTGAGTCCTGTGACAGGCCCTCAAAATGGCCTGTAATGATCAATCTGACTTTTCATGAATCACCCCTTGTAAGGGGGGCGGCGGCACACAGCCTCTACCTTAATAATACAGAGGATGCATTTAACAGGCTGTCGGAACTTGTGAGCGATGAATACAGGGTGGTGCGTCTTAATGCTGCTTTTGCCCTGAGTTCATACAGCCGTGATTTTTTGAATAAAACAGAAATGCCCGAGATCTCAGATGCCATGGATGAATATGAGAATTCACTGGTGGCAAGACCAGATGACTGGTCGGCGCATTATAATCTGGGTAATTATTATGGTAATATCAATGAACCACAAAAGGCAATAAAGGCATATAATACTTCTTTAAAAATATATCCTGAAGCAATTATGTCCATGGTTAATGCAGGGTTTATGTACTCATTAACAGGTGATTATAACAGGGCTGAAGAGATGTTTACCAGGGCCCTGTCATATGCCCCGGACCATGAGGTCGCAATGCTCAACCTTGCACTGCTTTATGGTGAAACAGGAAAAAATGAACTGGCAAAACAATATTTCAGCCGACTGCTGGATGTGAGTGAAAAGAATGCAGTGGCTGCATACAACCTTGCCATACTGGAATCAGAGAATGATATATCACTTTCCCTTGAATTAAGCAAAAAAGCCATGGAATGGGAGCCTGGCAATATAAAATATGCATATACATATGCTTTTTATCTTTTTCAGTCAGGCCAGGCTGAGCCGGCTATAATGATGCTTGAGACAATAATTGCTGAAAACCCCCTGTTTATAGATGCTTACTTCCTTCTGAGCAATATTTTAATGGCAAATGAGCAGATTGACGAAGCCGTAGCACTGATCCGGAAAGCGCTTGAAAATGAAAATCTTGGAGAAGAACAAAGAAGGATGCTGCAAAACCACTTAAACGGCCTGATGCAAAATGAAAATTAGCAGAGAGAAGAAAATTATTGGGGATAATATAATTATAACACAGGTACGGGAAGAATATTCCGAACATTCATTTTATTATATTAACTCAAATATTACAAAAAAGGAGAATTTTTTCTCTGTACTTGGTAAGATAAAATCATGGCTTGACATTAACAATCTTACACTGCTGACGGGTTTTGTATTTGGCCTGGACCCTGGCATGGAATGTGGACCATTGCATGATATATTACCCCTTGTGTTCCTGTCAGATAATATGGTGCTTACATACGATATCCAGCTGACATGCACGGATAAAAAGGATATGGAAACCATGGCGACTGGCGAAAAATGCAATATCCGGTCAATGAATCACTATGACTCCAGGCTGCATTATATTTCAGGCATCCAGCCGAATATATCCGGCGATGGCTATGCACAGACTTATAATGCTTTCATGACATTAAAGACTTGTCTTGAAAAAAATCATATAGATTATAAAGGACTGGCACGTACCTGGTTATATCTTGATAATATTCTTGACTGGTATGATAAGTTTAACCTGGCCCGATCTGATTTTTTTAATAAGGAGGGCATTTATAATAAGCTCATACCTGCAAGCACAGGTATAGGCCTTGGAAATCATTGTGTTTCCTGTCTGTCGCTGAGCGCGTTCGCAGTGTCAGAAAAGGGAAGGGACAAAGTAGTGAGAGTTATTGAGTCTCCTATGCAGTGTCCGGCCCAGGATTATAAAAGTTCATTCAGCAGGGCTGTTGAAATAGATATGCAAAAATCAAAAAAGCTGATGATTAGTGGCACGGCATCTATTGACAGTGAAGGATGTACTGTATACCCGGACAGTATTATAAAGCAGGTTGATCATACTATGAAGGTAGTTAAGGCCATACTAGAGAAGGGTGGATACCTGTGGGAGAATACAGTTCGCGGTATCGCCTATTTCCCTGAGCCTGAGAATGCCAGGTATTTCATCGATTATTGCTCTAAAAATAATATTGACAGCTCATATTTTTTGTTGACAGCCGGTACCGTATGCAGGAAGGATCTGGTATTCGAACTGGAACTGGATGCTGTTAAGAATGTTAGATCAGAATGACTCAAATGAAAGGAAGCCCGTAATAATTCTTTTTAATATAAAGAACAACAGGCAAATTCCCTGTTAAATTCATTGATCTCCTCCCGCCACCTTTCCTTTTCACCGGAAAGGGGTATATGCCCTTCGAGACTTGTACGCAGACCCGTGTCCCCGGATAATATATCAAAGGGCATCAATTTATCCTCATATTCATAGGGTGGGTCATTAAACCTGAGCTTAGCTGTAATATCTGCAATCATTTTAAAGATACAGGCAGCTGTGTAAACAGGTTCGTAAATATTAAAATCAGTGATATGCACCTGCATACCGTAGCAGTACTGATCCGCAAATTTATGGAATACGGGTATGAAGTTATGCTTCCTGAAGACGGTGCCCGGAAGGTTCATTTTGTTTAATTCACTTATTACAGTATCCATTTCAGGAAAAGGTGCACCGCATAGTTCAAAAGGCAGCGTGGTACCGCGGCCCTCTGATATGTTCAATGCTTCAATAAGAACCATGCCGGGATATACCATTGCGGTACCGGGCGATGGCATATTGGGAGAGGGCAGCACCCATGGCAGGCCGGTATCCGTCCACATCATCTCCCTCTGCCATCCCTGCATTTTTATTATCTCAAGCCTGCAATTGATGCTTTCCTTTTCCTTAAGCCATATGGCAATCTCTCCCATGGTCATCCCATGGCATAATGGTATGCCTGCGCCCCCGACAAAGCTGTAAAAATCTTCTTTCAGAACAGGTCCGTCCCTTTTTATTCCCCCTATCGGGTTGGGCCTGTCAATTACTACAAGTGGTATATTGTTTTCAGCGCAGGCTTCCATGCAGTGCTTCAGTGTCCAGGCGTAGGTATATGGCCTTGTACCAACATCCTGGAGGTCAAAAATAAGTATATCTGTGCCTGTCAGCATTCCTGGTGTTGGTTTCCTGGTTTTTCCGTATAAGCTGTATACAGGCACCTTATAAACCGGATGCAGGTAACCTTCCCATTCTATCATATTATCCTGTGTCTGTCCGAAAAGGCCATGCTGTGGACCGAAGATAGCAGACAGTTCAGCAGAGGAACTGTTATGAAATATGTCTGTAATATGCTCATACCTCCTGTTGATGCTTGGAGCATGACATACCAGTCCGGCCCTCCTGTTCCTGGTAAGAGGGTATATTTCCTTTTCAAAATTATCCAATCCTGTTTTTACCATTTTTTATATGCTTAAAAAATCATTCACTTCCTTTCTCAATGACTGCGTACTCAGCATTAAACTTTGTAAAATTCATTCATTACTACCTGCACAGTGCCGGTAAACAAAACATCATAATATTATGTTTAAATATAATAAACTTCTTATTTGAGATTATGTGCATTTTTTTTTGTTTCAGAGTCTCGCCAGGATGGTAAAGTAAGAAAAAATCTTTATTAATAAATTAAACACATTAACTTTGCAGGCATATAAAATGAGAAATATAAAATACCCGGCATATACTGTTCTGCTCTTCATAATAATGATTTTTACATCATGTGAGAGTCAGGATAAATCAAAATATATATACATATTTGCCTCAACTGATGTCCATGGTGCTGTTTTTGACAGGGATCCGCTCACCGGCAGGGAGAATTATTCTTCTATGGCAAAATTCGCTTCCTTTCTCCGGGATTATAAGCCCGGGGAGTATGTTTTACTCGATAACGGGGATAACCTGCAGGGGAGTCCCGCCGTTTATTATTATAATTTCGAGGATACCATAGCTGAACATTTATGGGCAAGGGTATTGAATTATCTCGGATATGATGCCTCAACAGCCGGAAACCATGATATTGAAGCAGGTCATAAGGTGTATGACAGGATAAGAAAGGAATATGATTTTCCTTTACTTGCCGCAAATGCCGTGGATGTGGAAACAGGCAAACCATATTTTGATCCTTATGCAATTATTGATAAGAACGGACTGAGGATTGCTGTAATGGGACTGATAACACCGGGTGTGCCGGGATGGCTGCCGGAAATACTCTACCAGGGTATGCGCTTTGATGATATGGTTGAGACAGCAGCCAAGTGGATGCCAGTTATAGAAAAAGAAAATCCCGACCTGGTCATAGGACTGTTTCACGCCGGCTGGGATGAGACATACGAGGGAGAGAAGGGTTCTTACCTTAATACCAATGCTTCACTTGCCGTTGCAGAAAAGGTTGAAGGCTTTGACCTTATATTTATCGGTCATGATCATGATATAATGAATGAATATGTTATTAACAGTGCGGGCGATTCCGTGCTGATACTCGACGGCGGTAGCAGGGCAAGGCATGCTGCGGCGGCAAAAGTCACATATTCAGGTAAAAGGAAGAAAAACATTATCTCCGTGAAGGGGGATATTATTAATGTTACAGACAGAGAGGCTGATACTGATTTTAAGGATAATTTCAGGGATGATTATGTGGCAGTCAGCGAATATGTCAGCCGGGAGATTGGCAGTATAAGTGAAACCATCACAACAAGGGATGCATATTTTGGCGATTCCGGGTTTATGGATCTTATCCATAATGTACAGCTGGAAGTAAGCGGTGCCGATATATCATTTGCAGCACCTCTTTCATATGATGTTAAACTGGATAAGGGGCCAGTTACCGTATCTGATATGTTTAAGCTCTACCGTTATGAGAATATGCTTTATACGGTAAAAATGAGCGGGAAGGAAATAGACCGCTACCTTGAATATTCTTATGGTAAATGGTTCAGTACAATGAAGGGGCCTGGCGATAATTTGTTTGAAACGGAAACCACAGGCAGGGGGTATGGGTTTAAAAACCAGACGTATAATTTCGATTCGGCGGAAGGCATAAATTATATTGTGGATGTGAGCAAGCCTGACGGTGATAAGGTGGAGATACTGTCATTTACCGATGGCAGGGTTTTTGAAAAGGATGAGATATACCTGGTGGCACTGAACTCATACAGGGGTAGTGGCGGGGGTGGACACCTGGATTATGCCTGCTCAGCTGATGACACCGGAATCAAAAACAGGCTGGTGGAATCCACCGATAAAGACCTCAGGTATTATATGATAAAGTGGTTTGAGAATAATGGTAATATTATTGTCAAAACTGATGATAACTGGCACCTGGTGCCGGAAGACTGGGTTATTAAAGCAGGCGGCAGGGAGTATGAAAAGCTCTTTGGCTCCGATAATTAAAAAAATAAAGTATGAAT
>JBKHBA010000094.1:0-9009 GCA_046542595.1 Bacteroidales bacterium
GATCAGTCATGGCGACGAATACGGCAGGACACAGCGGGGCAATAATAACGCCTACTGCCAGGATAATGAAATAGCCTGGATGAACTGGGAATGGAATGATGATCAGAAAAAACTGCACGCTTTTACAAAAAATGTCATAAGGCTCAGGAACCAGTATCCTATACTTCATCGCAGAAGGTATTTTAAAAACCGCCCGATCAGGGGCGAAGGGATCAAGGATATCCGCTGGCTTAATACCGACGGCCTGGATATGAGCAAGGAAGAGTGGGAGACAAGCTTTATAAGGTGCATGGGAATGCTGCTTAATGGCGAACTGATGATGGAAATTGATGAGTATGGAAATAAGATCACCGGGGATGTCCTGCTTATCCTTGTCAACAGCTACTGGGAACCTGTATCCTTTACCCTCCCTCATGAGAGCCTGAGTTCGAGATGGGAAATACTTACTGATACAGCTTATCCAGATATGACTGAACAGGATAAGCTGGTAAAAAATATTTATAAAATGGCACCAAGATCAATGGTGTTATTGAAAAATATTGATTAATAAGGTGATTATCAGTCTGCTCATATTGTTTAAACCTGAAGTTTCCATGATACCGGGCATAGCGCAGATATGATTTATTAGTAATGCCAGCTTCCGAATAATAAATTATTGTTATGTTTGTAAGGGGGGCTTGTTAAATATTGATAATTAACTGGCGGTTAATCGTATAATACTAATTATCCTTTTTCTTTATGGAAGATGAAAAGCATATTGTTAGGTTGAATGAACGTTTAAAAGAGTTAGAGCTGGAAAATCACTCCCTGAAAAGGGAGAAAACAGATCAGAATATCAGGATGAAGGAAATACAAGGTTCACTGGAAAGGTACAAGCTTATAGCTGATTTTGCACATGACTGGGAATTATGGTTTAGACCTGACAGTAGTTTTGAATATATCTCTCCTTCCTGCCAGAATATTACAGGTTATGCTGCAGGTGAACTAATGGCAAACCCTGACATTCTGGATGATATTATTTATCCTGCCGACCTTGATGATTTCAGGAATTTTATATCTGATTCGCTCGATTTTGTTGATATACGGCAAACACTTAATTTTAGGATACTGACACGTACTAAGCAGATACGATGGTGTGAGATAAAATGTAAGGCTGTATATGACAGCAGGGGGAAATATCTGGGGCAGCGGGCATCGGTCAATGATGTAACCAGGTTAATGAGTGCACTGGGTGAAATAAAGAACCTCTCAGAGGGCAAGGAGTATGATGACAGGGTGCGCGACAGGTACCTGAGGGAGATAGAAGATAAGGACAGGGAGCTTGTCAGTCAGCTGATAATTATGTCAAACAAGAATGAGACACTTCAGTATATTAAGAAGAACCTTAGTGAACATATAAAAACCTGCAGGCCTGAGGAGAAGCCTTTCTTTTTGAAGATGGTTGATCATATCAACAGCACCTTGCTGTCAACGGATAACTGGGAGGATTTTATGCTGCACTTTGAAAAGATACACCCCGGTTTTTTCAGCAGACTGCAGGCCAAATTTCCCTCACTGACGTCCAAAGATCTGAGATTATGCAGCTATCTGCGTCTTCAGATGGCAACAAAGGAAATAGCCGGACTGATGAATATAACGGTGCAAAGTGCTGAGATCAGCAGGGTCAGGCTGAGAAAAAAACTTAAGCTGAGACGCCAGGATAAGCTCGTAAGCTATATATTACGAATATAATATTAGGTTTTTTTTATTTATGGTGCTTATATGTTATGATAAAATAAAATATAAAAACTTGAATAACTGATATATAACAAACACCTGATAGGTGTATATATAAAAATGTTATGTTTTTATTAGGTTGTATTTTTATATGAATGCATTATAAAGTATTAGCTTTGCAGGGAAAGCAAATGAAATGGAAATGCAACAATCTACTTCAACCGGAATCAGGTACAGGAAATTATCCAGCGAAGAAACAGGACAGTTGATTATGCAGGGTTGCAGTTGTGATAACTGGGACCTGGTGGAGGTGACTGAGCGTTTTCGAACTGATAATGTCCGGAATTCACATTTTTCAGGACATATTAAGATGGGTGCCTTTGATAGCGAGGTACGCCTTTTTGGTGATGTTGTTTTTAATACGGGTATATATAATTCCTGGCTGAATAACTGTGTTGTTGAAGATAATGTACTGATCCATAATGTAAGGAGTTATATTTCAAACTACCATATTGAACAGGATGTTATAATTCATAATGTCAACACACTGGCTGTAGATGGCAGGAGCTCTTTTGGTAACGGCATAAGAGTCAGGGCTATAAGTGAACAAGGGGGCCGTGAGGTTATAATGTATGATCATCTTACAACACACCTGGCATATATACTCAGTATGTACCGCCATCGCAAAAAGCTTGTTGAGCTTATTGAGAACCTTGTCAATGATTATGTTGAGTATATATCAGCCAGCAGTGGTGTGGTACAGAGGGGTGCCCGGATAATTAACTGTGGTAACATAAAAAATGTAAAAATAAGTGATGCTGCCAGGCTTGAAGGTGTTCATAAGCTTAGTAACGGAAGCATAAACAGTTCAGATGAAGATCCGGTGCATATTGGTGAAGGCGTTATTATGGAGGATTTCATCGTCTGTTCAGGATCAGTTATAAGTGGTGGAACACTTATTTCACGATGTTTTATCGGTCAGGGCTGTATACTGGATAAGCATTATTCAGCCGTTGATTCGCTGTTTTTTGCTAACTGCCAGGGCTTTCATGGGGAGGCATGCTCAATATTTGCCGGGCCATATACTGTAACCCATCATAAATCCACACTTTTGATTGCCGGGCTGTTTTCTTTTCTGAACGCAGGCAGCGGATCAAACCAGAGCAACCATCTTTATAAGCTTGGGCCAATACACCAGGGGGTTGTTGAGCGTGGAGTGAAAACAACAAGCGACTCATACCTCTTATGGCCCAGTCATGTGGGCGCTTTCTCCCTGGTAATGGGGCGTCATTACAAACATTCGGACACATCTCTTTTCCCTTTCTCCTACCTGATAGAGAGCAAAGATGAAAGCATACTGGTGCCGGCAGTAAACCTGAAAAGTATAGGTACCATCAGGGACTCAAAGAAATGGCCGGGAAGGGACAGGCGTAAAGGTCATAATAAGCTTGATCAGATCAATTTCAACCTTCTGAGTCCATACACTGTTCAGAAGATGATATCGGGAAGGCAGATACTGATTGACATAAAAAATGAAGCTGATGAGGAAGCTGAAGTATATACCTGGCAAAGGATGAAAATCCGGAGGAATGCCCTTGACCGTGGCATACACCTGTATGAACTGGCTATATATAAATTTCTGGGCAATTCACTGATAACAAGGCTGCAGCAGCATAAGTTCAGAGATATGGCTACATTGCGCGGGAGTCTTGAAAAGGATACCCCGGTGGGCTCCGGACGGTGGACAGACCTCTCAGGCCTGATCTGTCCGGCCGATGCTGTCAACAGCCTGCTGGAGTCAATAGAGAACAGGAAGATAGGCACTATAGAAGAGATAAATTCCTGGTTCATATCCATTCATAATAATTATTATAACTATGAATGGACATGGACCCATGATGCCATAAAATCCTTTACCGGTAAGGATATACTCATTATGAGCAGGAATGAATTGATAACAATGATAGAGCGCTGGCGTGATGCGGTGCTCACTATTGATAATTACCTTTATGAGGATGCCAGTAAGGAATTCTCACTTCTTAAAAGGGCAGGCTTTGGTATTGATGGTGAGCAGGAGGATAAGGAACTGGACTTTGAATCCGTGCGGGGCGAATTTGAGACAAACAAGATGGTACTTTCCATAAGAGAGCATATTAAAACGAAAAAGAAGCTGGGTGACGAGATTATAGCCGGGTTAAAAACAGTAAAAGATTGAATTAATAAAATAAGGAACCAATCGATGGTTGGCTTCGCCAGGCTAAAACTTTCTGGCAGAAAGCTGCGCTGAGAGTTAATAAAAATAAATAAGAGAGAATATATGTGCGGAATAATTGGATATACAGGAACAAAACAGGTAAAAGACATACTTATTGATGGATTGCTGAAACTTGAGTATCGTGGGTATGACAGTGCAGGAATAGCCATCCACAATGGCAAACTGCAGGTTATTAAGAGTCCGGGTAAGGTCAGCAAACTTATGGAACTGTTACCTCCTGAGCTTAATTCTACCACGGGTATAGCACATACCCGCTGGGCTACCCATGGTGAGCCTTCGGAGATAAATGCCCATCCTCATACCTCGGCTTCAGGAAAGCTGGTGATGGTTCATAATGGTATTATTGAAAATGCAGCGGTCATTGAGGCATACCTGAAAGAGAAGGGGTATGTGTTTGTCAGTGAAACGGATACGGAAATATTACTGAACCTTATTGAATATGAATATGATCGTAATAATTCTGATATACTGAAGGCTCTGACGGAAACATTCAAAATGATAGAGGGGAGCTATGCCCTGGCAATAATAGAAAAGGGCAGGTCGGGCAGGATAAGCATGTGCCGTAAGGACAGCCCGCTGATAATGGGTCTGGGTGATACCGGTTATTTTGTAGCTTCAGATATTTACGCAGTATCCGATTATACAGACAGGTTTATTTTTCCTGATAATGATGATATTATCATTGCCGACAAGAAGGAAGGGATCCAAATCTTTGACGGAAATGGTGAAATTAAAGAATTAGAGGTCAGGCATTTTATGGCCAAAAAGAAAAACCCGGACAGGACCGGTTTTGAGCACTTTATGCTTAAGGAGATATTTGAACAGCCGCAGATTATTTCAGAGCTGGCTGAATCCGAACTGGTAATTGAAGGCAGGGCCCCTGACGGCGGAACACTGGCGGAAACACTGCCAGGTATAAAGCGGATAATCATACTGGGATGCGGCACCTCCTGGCATGCCGGACTTGTTGGCAGGTATCTGATTGAAAAGCATGTAAGGATACCGGTTAATGTTGAATATGCTTCTGAATTCAGGTACCGCGATCCTGTCATAGAGCCGGGCGACCTTGTAATATCCATTTCACAGTCTGGCGAGACAGCCGATACCATTGCCGGACATAAGCTGGCACGCAGGGCGGGTGCCGTCACCTTCGGTATAATCAATGTAATGAATTCCACGCTTGGCCGCGACACCGATTTCCAGCTCTACCTGGAAGCGGGTGATGAGATAGGGGTGGCATCAACAAAGGCATACACTGCACAGATAGTGCAGCTCTCAAGGCTTACAGCACTGTTGTCAGGTATAAGAGGAAACGGGGTTAAGTCACTTGAGGTGAATGAGGCCCTGGGTAAAATATCAGCTGGCATGGAAACCGTACTTTCAGAGGTGGATAAAATATCCGGACTTGCTTCCAAATATGCTTTCAGTAATAATTTCCTGTTCCTGGGCAGGGGTGTAAACTTTCCCACTGCCCTTGAAGGGGCTCTGAAGCTGAAAGAGATATCCTATATTCATGCGGAGGGTTACCCGGGTGCTGAAATGAAACACGGTCCTATTGCGCTGATAGATATTAACTTCCCGACACTGGTCGTTCTGACCGATAAGGAAAGTAAAACGAAGATGATGTCTAATATAAAGGAGATAAAAGCACGTAAAGGGCGTGTGATCGCCCTTATATCTGATGATGACCATGATACGGAGCATCTTGTTGATGATATTATCAGGATACCTTCTGTTCCGGATATAATATCACCTATACTGTCAGTGGTGCCCCTGCAGCTTTTTGCGTATTATGTAGCCCTGTTGCGGGGCTGTAATGTGGACCAGCCGCGCAACCTGGCCAAAAGTGTTACCGTGGAATAGGTCAGAATGGCAGATCGTCCATCTCTTCGTTCTCCGGTGGCATATCATCGAGAAGTGGTGGTGGCAGGTCGTCGGCCGGAGCAGTGCCGGCAGATGCTTTTTCAATTCTCCATGCATCAAGGTTGGTAAAATAACTTACCTGTCCGTCCTTTTCCCACTTATTGCCTTTTATATTAAATGAAACTTTAACATTGTCATTAAGGTAACTCTCGTCTATGATATCTGTCCTGTCCTGTATGCACTGGAACTTAACATAATTGATAAATTCGCGGCCTGCACTGCCTGATTCAGATACTTCAATGACAAACTCCCTTTTTTTAAAACTCTCGCCTTTCTGTTGAACAGGACCAATTTCTATTACTTTTCCTGATAGTTCAAATGACATATTTTATTCTTCGTTGATTATGATTTTTTCGATTATATCGCCCTGCCGGATACTGTCGATAAGATCTGCTCCTTCATTTATCCGGCCAAAGCATGTATGGTTTTTGTCGAGGTGGGCTGTGCTTTCCCTGCCCAGGCATATAAAGAACTGTGAGCCACCTGTATCCCTTCCGGCATGTGCCATGGACAAAACGCCCCTGTCATGGTATTGCTTATCACCATCAAGCTCACATTTTATGTTATAACCCGGTCCGCCCGTGCCTACCCTCGGATCTGTCATGTCAATGGAATAAGGGCAGCCTCCCTGTATTACAAATCCGGGTATCACCCGGTGGAAGGCCAGCCCGTCATAAAAGCTGTTCCTGGCAAGCTTGCTGAAATTTTCGACTGTTGCCGGTGCATCATCCTCATACAGCTCCGCTTTCATCACTCCCTTTGATGTATGTATTTCGGCAACCATTATTTTTCGTTATTTACTACCTCAAGCAGTTCAACTTCAAATATAAGTGTTGAAAAGGGTTGTATGGTTTGTCCCGCACCCCTTGTTCCATATCCGAGTTCCTGGGGTACATAAAACATGAATGTTGAACCTTCAGGCATCAGTTGCAATCCTTCTGACCACCCTTTGATAAGGGCGTTGGCCCTGAACCGGGCTGGCTCCCCTCTTTCACGGCTGCTGTCAAACACGGAGTCGTTTATCAGTTTTCCTGTGTAATGAACTATCACTGTATCTGTTGGTTCAGGTTTCGGTCCATCACCCATCTCAATAACCTTATACTGCAATCCGGATTCAGTTGTTATAACTCCTTCCTTTTCCTTGTTCTCTTCAAGGAATTCCTCGTTCTCAGCAATATAATCACTGAATTGTTCCCTGAGGTTACCTTCTTCGCGTTCTTCCATTACCATCATAATATAACCTTCGGCTGCCGCATCAACAAAAATGGAATTTCCCTCTTTTGCATCTTGCATTCCCTTTGCAAGGAACAGTGGGTCCAGTTCAAGGTTGCTCTGCCTTTGCAGGTTATTATATATATCAACACCGAAAGCATAGGCCAGCGAGTCGTCCTGTGTCTCAGGTTTTAGTTTGTCAACGCCTTTGTTGGAGCATGCTCCAAAGCTTACGGAAAGTGCTGCAATAATAATAATTACATTAAGTTTCATAAGTTTAATTTTTTATCCAGGTTTGTTATTCTAATTTTTACCGCTTAATAATGTGTGCAAAGATAACATATTCTGAGGTTATTATCAGTTAAATGAATATGAAAATAGTCAGCCTGTTTTGACAGCCCTTGTAATATGCCGCTTACCCGGCGGTCCCGGCAGATGTTCCACATCGAAACCAAGTCTTGTAAGGTCTCTTTTGAGTTGTCCCCTTGCCGAATATGTTACAAATACACCCCCCTTATTAATCAGGGAGCATACGGGTGACAGCACATCAAATGTCCATAACTCCGGCTGTCTTTCCGGGGCAAAAGCATCAAAATAGACAAGATCAACACTGGTGTTAAGCTTTATATCCCTGAAATCTTTTTTTAATTTCAGCAGGCTGAAATTATTACTTATCATGCAGGTGTTTTCCCATTCGCAATCATGAATGAGCTTGAAAAACGATCTTTGGCCTGCTGGAAAAAACCGGCTGTAATTCAGTGATTTCAGGATGTTTTCAGGCAGGGGGAATTTCTCTGCAGTTATATATTCCACATGCCTGCCATCCTTAAGTGATTCTTTAAGTGTCAGCAGCGTGTTGAGTCCGGTTCCAAAACCCAGTTCAAGTACTTTCAGGGGATTAAGGGCTGTTTTATTATACCCGGCTTCAATGAACACATGCTTTGATTCCTGTATTGCCCCGTTAACCGAATGGTAATGTTCATTAAGTGAGGGTATATATACAGTGTCTGATCCGTCAGATGTTGAAATTATCTTTAGCATTTCAGTGTGATAAATTTATGCTTCAGCATTTATAACCATAAAACTGTCTTTAACAAATAAATCTTACACATAATTTTTGTGAATGTACTAAAAACCGGGAATTATTAAGCCGGGGAAATGATTATACAGTTCTGAAAGCAGGAGATAGTATTCTTTCTCCAGCTCAATAACCATATCTTCAGTTTCATAATACTCCGAAAGTTCAATGAAATATTCAATTACAGAAATTTCTCCCTCATCAAGGGCCTTATTCAAAACTGTCTTTGCCTGCCTGTCCGGCAGAGAGTTTTTCAGTGTTTCAAGTCCTGATTTAACTGAAAGGTACTCCTTGTACCCGGTCCTGAACTCATTTTCCATAACAGTTATCCTGTTTTCATATTCTGCCCGGTAATGTGATTTTTTTGCTTTTGCCGCCTCAAGCCTGCCCTTATTTTCCCATAATGGTACACTGAGGCCAAGTGTCGGGCCTGTAAAGCTGCTGGCTGCAACTATCTCCGATGCGTATCCGAGTGTCAGTTCAGGAAGTTTATCCGACCTGATGACACTGATATTGCTTTCTGCTATCTCAATATTTTTCCCCGGCAGTCTGAAAGCCGGATGTTTTTCTTTCTTTTCTGCCAGGAGGCTTTCAGGCTCAGGTTCTTCAAACAGGGGATAAGCTGTCGTTTCAATCATTGCTGAATTATCACCGCTTATCATATCAAGGTATGCCCTTACCGATTCCATACCGGCATTATATTTCCTGAGGATGTCTTCCTGTTGTGCAAGTGCTATCCTGGCTTTATTATATTCTATAATGGTTATTTCACCTTCATCAAGCATCCTGCTGTATGCTTCTTCCC
>JBKHBA010000095.1:0-8949 GCA_046542595.1 Bacteroidales bacterium
ACAGTTTGTTAAGGAGAATGATAAAGAGACACTGGCACAGGTCTTTACAGAGGTAAGATACAAAAAGGAAGATAATGAAACATTCTCCAAACTACTGATAAAAGTGCTGGAAGAGCAGGGATTTCTGAAATAACCCGGTATCGCTAAAACCGCTTTGTATAGCCGTGGCCTATAGGCAGATACCGTTTGGGCCACCTGCAAAGAATCCGGTTTCGCTAAAACCGCTTTGTATAGCCGTGGCAGTAGGGAGTTGAGTCCTTACCGAAATAATAATCCTGGTGATATTTCTCCGCCTGGTAAAATTCTGAAGCACGGGTAAGCTCTGTGGCTATATCATAGCCTTTATCCCTCAGTATGTTAAGCAGCTTCAGGGCTGTCCTGCGCTGGTAGTCATTCATAAAAAATATTTCTGACCTGTACTGTTCACCCACATCGGGTCCCTGGCGGTCAACCTGGGTAGGATCATGTATCTCCAGGAATGTCCTGACAACTTCCTCGTATGACACTTTTTGCGGATCATACAGCACCTTGACAGCCTCGGCATGGCCGGTTTTTCCGGATGAGACTTCCCTGTACGAGGGGTTTTTAACATGTCCCCCCGTATAACCTGAAACAACCGACTCAACACCATCCATCTTCTGAAGGTAATATTCAACACCCCAGAAGCAGCCACCCGCCAGTATAGCAGTCTCATATTTCCCGCTGTCCACTTCATCACCAACAAAATCCATAGAAACAGAATTCACACAATGACGGATATTCTTGTCCGTAAACCCTTCTCCCTCGAACACATGTCCCAGATGGGCTCCGCAGTTGGAACAGACAATCTCGGTCCTTATCCCGTCAGCATCAGGTATCCTCTCTACCGAACCCTCTATCTCATCATCAAAGCTGGGCCAGCCGCAGCGCGAGTCAAACTTGTCATCAGACCTGAAAAGAGCCTGCCCGCAACGCTTGCACAGGTAAGTGCCTTCATCTTTATTTTCAGTATACCTGCCTGTCCAGGGCCTCTCTGTTCCCTTATCCTCAATAACATATTTTTCGATATCATTCAAAAAGTTATATTTGTCCTGTCCGCTCGTGTTGTTTCCCATAACTATCAATATTACTGTAAATGTAAAAATATATATAGTTTTCATATTCTCTGAAATTATTTGTTCACTGTGAATGAAGAAAGACAAAACCTGCTTCATCATTTATCTATACAATTATTAAAGCTGTTTTGTTCCGGTGAATAAGCGGATTTTTTCAAAATCTATGCCGGACTGATAAATACAACAATAAAAAAACTGTTAAGTAACAGTCAATATATACCAGGGCATAAAATAAATTATTATGTAGCTTTACAGATGAAAAAACAGAACCCTGATTAATAACCCAAAAAATATCATGTATGAAAAACACAAGGAATTATGCAGCGATGATGGTATTATCACTTATCATCCTGTTTGCAGCAATAAGCCAGCCGGCAGAAGCACAGAGAAGGCAGAGGAATGCAGGGCAGGAAACTGATGAATTCAAGCCTAACTCCTCAATGCTAGGTGCATTAAAATTCAGGCTTATAGGCCCTGCATCGTATTCAGGCCGCATAGCTGATTTTGCAGTTAACCCGGAAGACCCCTCAGAATATTATGTTGGTGTTGCCTCGGGCGGACTATGGAAGACGGAAAACAAGGGTACAACCTTCACCCCTGTTTTTGATAATAAGCCGGTATTCAGTATCGGAGCACTGGCCATCGACCCCGTAAACCCCAATATAGTATGGGCCGGAACGGGTGAGAACAACTCGCAGAGGAACCTTGCCTACGGCGACGGTGTTTATAAAACAACCGACGCGGGTAAGACATGGACTAATGTGGGATTAAAAGAGTCTGAGCACATTGGTAAAATAATGATAGATCCCAGGAATACGGATGTTGTCTATGTTGCATCACAGGGTCCGGCATGGGGACCGGGCGGAGAACGCGGATTATACAAAACCACAGATGGAGGTAAAACATGGGAGCAGGTACTGTATATAGGTGAATATACCGGCATTACGGATATGGAAATGGATCCGCGCAATCCCGATATATTATATGCAGCCGCACACCAGAGGGAAAGAAGGGTATACTCAAAAATCAACGGCGGTCCCAATTCGGCCATCTATAAATCAGTTGATGCCGGCGAAACATGGTATGAACTGACAAAAGGACTGCCCTCAGGCGATGTAGGTCGCATAGGCCTTGCCCTATCCCCTCCTAACCCTGATATCATATATGCCATGATAGAGCTGCCGGAAAGCAAAGGCGGATTCTGGCGCTCTGATGATATGGGTGAAAGCTGGACAAGGATGAGCGATGAGATAGCCGGGAGTCCCCAGTATTATGTTGAAATATATGCAGATCCCATTGACCCTGACCGTATAATATCAATGGATGTGCGCAACAGGGTAAGTGATGACGGTGGTAAAACATGGGAATACCTTGGTGATAAGAACAAACATGTTGATAACCATGCCATGTGGATTGATCCGGATAATACAAATTACTACCTGATGGGCTGTGACGGAGGTATATATGAAAGCTGGGACAGGGGCCGGAACTGGATCTTTAAATCCAATTTTCCTGTTACACAGTACTATCATGTGAGAACAGACAATGACTATCCCTTCTATAATGTATACGGCGGGACACAGGATAACGGCTCATGGTACGGGCCTAACAGGACCATAAGAAGATATCTTGTTAATGCCGACTTTACATATACCATAGGCGGTGACGGCTATCTTTCAATACCTGACCCGGATAATCCCGATATACATTATGCCGAATCACAGTACTGCGGTCTGCGCAGGTACGATGAAAGAACCGGTAATTCAGTTTCCATCAAGCCCCAGCCCGCAGGTGATGAGATATACAGGTTTAACTGGAACACACCTTATTTCATAAGCCCTTTTGACAGCAAAACATTATATGTGGCTGCTAACAAGGTGTTAAAGAGCACTGACCGCGGTGGGTCATGGAAAGAAATAAGCCCTGACCTTACCAGGCAGCTCGATGTTGACCTCCTCCCTATGATGGGTAAGATATGGCCACCGGAAGCAATAGCCAAGAGCCTGTCAACCTCACCCTTCGGGAATATCTTTGCCCTTGCCGAATCACCCCTGTCACAGGGCATGATCTATGCAGGCACCGATGACGGCCTTATCTGGAGAACGGATGATGACGGTGAAAACTGGATTAAATATTCGAGCTTCCCGGGAGTACCGGATATGACCTTTGTAAATTATATACTGCCATCGCAACATAATGAAAATACTGTTTATGCTTGCTTTGACGGAAGGAAAAATGCCAGTGATTTCACCCCGTATATAATAAAAAGTACCGATAAGGGAGAATCATGGACGCCGATAGCTTCAAACCTGCCTGACGGAACCATCTATGCTATACAGGAAGACCATATTGATCCCAACATACTGTTTATAGGTACCGAATGGGGTGTATGGGTTACCCTCAACAAGGGTGGCGAATGGTTCAGGCTGAGGAACGGTCACCCGACAATACAGGTTAAGGATATTGATATACAGGAAAGGGAAAACGACCTTGCAGTGGCCACCTTCGGTAGAGGATGGTATATACTTGATGACTATTCATACCTCAGGCAGCTCAGTGCGGAAGCTATGAGCAGGGAGGCACATATATTCGATATTAAAGACGGTCTGCTCTACTACCCGAGTACTAACCAGAATTACCAGGGTGAAGTGCATTTCAGAGTACCCAATCCATCTCCTGAAGTAAAATTCATATATAATGTGAAAGAAGGCTATGAGACGCTTAAGCAGAAAAGGCTTAAGGCTCAGCGCGAAGCTGAAAAAGAGGGCAGGGAGATATCCTACCCGAGCGATGAAGAGCTAATAGCCGAAGCCAGGGAAGAAAGAGCAATGCTGATATTTACCATAGCTGACAGCAATGGCGAGATAATGAGGAAGATAGAAACTCCCCTGCGCTCCGGTATCGGGTCAGTGACATGGGATATGAGCTATCTCGACAGGCGCGGACCCGCAGTGCCCCCCGGCAAATACACAGTGTCAATGGAGAAATATGTAAGGGGTGAATATATTGATCTTGGTGCGGAGAAAGAGTTCACTGTAAAGGCACTGGATAATAGTGCCCTTGGGACACCAGACTATAAGACAAAGTTTGAATTCCTTAAAAAGGCTTCAGATATGTACAGCACAATCTCGCAAACATATTCATACACAAACAATATGAAAGATGAGATGGGTGACCTGAGATCTGAACTGAAAAGAACAGCTGCAAACACCCATGATCTGATGAATGACTCAAAAAATATCGAAAAGAGACTGGATGCAGTTATCCTCGCTCTTATTGGCAGGCGGACAGATGGAGCCAGGGTTGATGCAACGGAACCATCTATCATGAACAGGATGAGATTTGCAGTCAGCGCATCATCAGGGAGCGACAATAATATCACGGGTGCGCAGAGAGAACAGTATGATATTGCACTGGAAGACTTCAGTGAGCAGTATAATGAGCTGGAAGAGATCCATAGCCTGATGATAAACCTGAAAAATGAACTCAGGTCAGTGGATATTGACTGGTCGCCCGGAAATTTACCCCTTTTCAGGTGAACAGTATTGCAGTTTAATTGTTACTTTGAAAAATAACAAGGAGAGCCGGCATTCCTTATGCCGGCCTTCTTTTTTGATTTTTTTAAATATTTTTTTATTTTTGAGATAAAGCTTATTCATTAAATTAGTTGTAATTAAGTTTAAAAGATTATTTTTGCTGGAGTTAAAATTTTAACAGATGAAAAGATTTGCAGTTGTATTAGCGGTAGCCTTTGTTCTGGCACTTGCGCTCAGTTCATGTAATAACGATGTGTGTCCGGCTTACAGCGATGCAGGGACTGACACGGAGCACCACGTTTAAAACCGGCCTGTTCACCGGTTCATTTTTCATTATTAAATTCAGTAGACCATGAAAAAACTGCTGGCTATATTTTTTTTTATAGTAGCTGTGTCATTTTCTCTGTCTGCACAGGGAGAGATTGACGAGCAGGAAAAAGTATTCTACAGGAATGAAAGAACCGTGGGTCTCAATCTTAATACGAACGGACTGGGTATAAGTTACCGGGAGGGTAAGCGCCTGGACTTCCTTAATAAAAGAATAATAGATATAGATATAAATATTATCAGGCATCCAAAGGAAGTGAAACTTTCTAACCCCTGGGTGCAGGCAGGCGGCAGCTTTGTTTTCGGCAAAATGAATCATCTTTTCTCCATCCGCGGCTCAATAGGTCACCAGCATGAGATGTTCAGAAAGATGGACCTGGGTGGTGTGGCCATAAGATATTTCTATTCCGGGGGGCCATCCCTTGCACTGGCCAAACCAATATACTATAATGTACTTTATTATTCCCCTGATTACAGCTATGAGATAAGAAAAGAAAAATTCAACAATGATATACACTCCGTTACCGATATATATAATAAAGCATCCTTCTTTAAGGGTGTAAGCGAAACAAAGGTGTACCCCGGGTTATTCGTCAAGGGAGGCTTTAATTTTGAATACAGCCAGGATGATAAGCTTGTCCATGCCATAGAACTGGGAAGTTCTGTGGAAGCATATACAAATAAACTGCCGATAATGGCCACAGATGATAACAGGGCAGTATTCCTTACTCTTTTTGTCAGCTACAGGATAGGTGTAATTATTGATCCGCTCAATCCTGGATCCACACGTATACCCACACTCTTCTTCAGGAAGTAATATATGGATGCTCAAACCCGGATCCCACCATATGCTCTATCTCTTTTTTCTGAATGTAATACCCGCTTGATCAAAACAATAATCAAAAACACTCCTCCTTGTAATACAAGTTTTTTGCCGCTTAATTGCTCCGGTAGATATTTATTTTTTATCTTTGCATTCTCATATTATTTTACTTTAAAAATTATACAAAGATGTCGAAAATTAAATTAGCCATTAACGGATTTGGCAGAATAGGAAGAAATGTATTCAAAATTGCCCTCGAAAGAGAGGATATAAAAGTAGTGGGGATAAATGACCTCACCGATACCAAAACACTGGCCCACCTCCTGAAATACGATTCAACACAGGGTCGTTACGAAGGAGTAAGCTATGAGAATGATGACATAATAGTTAACGGCAGTAAGATCAGGGTCAGCTCGGAAAAAAATCCGGCTTCCATACCATGGGCAGAAACACCGGATGTAGTTGTTGAGTCAACAGGTGTTTTCCGTGTTAAGGAAGGTCCGAAGGGCGGATACGGAGATCATCTGAAAAACGGTGCTAAAAAGGTTATACTTTGTGTGCCTTCCAAGGATGAGATAGATGCAACAATAGTTCTGGGTGTTAATGACGATGATCTTAAACCGGAACATGAATGCGTGTCTAATGCATCATGTACAACCAATTGCCTGGCCCCGGTAGCCAAAGTACTGAATGATAAATTCGGCATTGAACAGGGCTTTATGACAACCATTCATTCATATACCAACGACCAGGTGATACTCGACTTTCCCCATTCAGATCTGAGGCGGGCAAGGTCAGCAGCCTTATCACAGATACCAACAACAACAGGTGCAGCCAAAGCGGTCGGACTGGTAATACCTGAGCTTAAAGGCAAGATGGATGGTATGGCCGTAAGGGTGCCTACACCAACAGGATCACTGGTAGACCTGGTTGCCGTACTTAAAAAAGAGGTGAGCAAAGATGAGATCAACAGTGCTATGAAAGAAGCAGCAGAGGGTCCGATGAAAGGAATACTCGAATATACCGAAGATCCTATTGTTTCGGCTGATGTTATCCATACAAAACCGTCATCCATCTTTGACTCGCTCAGCACAATGACCAACGGAAAAATGGTGAAGGTGCTGGCATGGTACGATAATGAGTGGGCATACTCGGAAAGGGTTGTCGACCTGGCAAAAAAAGTTATGATCTAAGCTAATGATACCGGGTAATTACCGGAGATAAATATATTAAGGCAAAAGCGGTGCGTAATAGTATCCGCTTTTGTTTTTTTTTATGAAAAAACATACCTGCTGCTGCCAGGTGATAATCATTCTATCAGCATCTCTATATCTATGGGAAGGCCGGTGGTATCACGGAAATGCTCACCAAGCTCAAGTATTGACTCATCATCTTCCTCATAGAGCCATTTTATTTTCACTTTCTTGCCCTCACCCCTGTACCGCCTCAGCATCTTCAGCATCTCCATAAGATGCTTCGATGATCCACTGTTGATATATTCAAGTACAATCCTGATATCCAGGCTTTCTGAATTGAGAAAATATTCATCAATCCAGTTCTTTACCGGCGTATAAACTGACTCAGGATTCTCAGGGATGGACCTTCCCTCTATTACAAGGACTTCTTTAGCCGGGTCATAATACATTCCCGGACACTTTTGACTTTTCTCCTGGATAACTTTTATTTCCATAATCATTAATATTATTCATATCTTAATGCCTCAATCGGGTCAACACGAGCAGCTTTTACCGCGGGAAAATAACCTGAAACCACTCCCACAACAAAACATACAAGTACCCCGCCTATTATCCATTTCCACGGCAGGATAAAACTCGACTGCAAAGCAGAGGATATTGCATTCCCTATTAAAATACCTGATATTATACCCAGAACACCCCCCATCTGACCTATTATAACAGACTCATAAAGAAATTGCTGCTTGATCGTGGAGGTCTTTGCTCCTATTGCCTTCCTTGTACCAATCTCCTTTGTCCTTTCCGTTACCGAAACGAGCATAATATTCATAAGTCCCACAGCAGCTCCTACCAGGGTAATCAGGCCTATTATGGTGGCGGCAATAGTAACAAATTTGATATTTTCGATCAAAAGGTCTGAAATAGCATTGCTGCGTGTAATATTAAAATCTGACTCATCACGTGCATCAAGTCCCCGTACCAACCTGAAAAGACCCTCCGCCTCGCTCGCGAGAATATCTAAATCAGTACGGACATAAGGCATCACCGTTACCGTAAAATCCATGCGGGGTCGTGAAAAGAAATGCCTGGCTGTTGTAACAGGTATAAAACAAACATTATCACTTGATATGACACTTGACCCCCTGGCCTTGAGGACCCCTATCACCTTAAGCCTGGTGCCGTTAACATTAATGATCTTACCAACAGGATCAATGTCCGACCTGAATATGGTGCTGGCAACCTCAGCACCTATAATGGCCAGTGTGCGTGAGGACTTTATTTCCTCAGATGAAAAACCACGGCCTTTTTCTATCTCATAACCACCAACCTGCAGGTAATCCTCGTCAATACCGCTTAACTGTACAATGGGATTGGTCTCTTCTTCACGGTAAGTCAGGGTTGACATACCGTTAACAAGTACTGATATACTCAGATGGGCAGGCGCGGAAAAACGCTCCTTAAACTCCATTGCTTCACGGTATGATATATAGGCATGATTCTTGGTACGGGTCTCATTATTCCCGATAACAATGTTCATGCCCCTGCTGGTAATGGCAAAGGTATTTGCCCCCATCATTGAAAACTGACTTGTAAGCGAGCCCTTAATGGCATCAATGGCCGTCAGTATACCAACAAGTGCCATTATGCCAAAAGCTATAATGGCCATTGTCAGTACCGCCCGCACCCTGTTTGAAACTATAGCCCTAAGGGAT
Source organism: Bacteroidales bacterium (assembly GCA_046542595.1). Lineage (GTDB taxonomy): Bacteria > Bacteroidota > Bacteroidia > Bacteroidales > VadinHA17 > UBA9300. Next base: position 8,689 of record JBKHBA010000095.1, read on the forward strand.
ACTTTTACATTCTCCTTAAATAATCCAGCTCTCCTCATTGACTTGCATGCATTGTGAACTTAAAAATACAATAATTTTAAGAGAAACCTCCCGCATATACTTAAAAACAGCTTTTTATTAAAAAATAATTAAGATTTTAGTTGTATAACTAATATATTCGTTGTATATTTGATGTTATAAAATAATAAAAAATCCTGTAATAAATATGAACTGAGCGGGTAAACAGTGTAGATATCTTACAAGATAAGAACAGAATGAAGC
>JBKHBA010000096.1:0-8825 GCA_046542595.1 Bacteroidales bacterium
GCTTTTTCTCACCGACTGCAGGTCATCGCGTGCTTCCCCGATATATGTTTTCCATTCGCCTGTAGAGGGAATAAGTGACATTATCCCTTCACCCTTTTCCGATGATGAGATAAAGATTATCTCCTCACCGTCATCTGACCATGAGGGCATAGAGATATGTATGTTCCCGGGAATATGATACCTGCTTTTTACCTCACCCGTGACGGCATCCATTATTACCATGCTGTTGCTTTGCCCGGGCGTGCTTTCGGCTGCTGCTATCAGTCCGGAGACAGGGGATATATCAGGACTGAACAGGCGGCTTTGCCTGCTTAAGGTACGGGCAGTCCCGCTGTGTATATCGAGGGCTTTTATTTCCGAGTACTCCCTGTTCTCCCAGCGCGGATCCCTGCGTGTCTCTGCCCATACCACGGTGTTACCGGAGAAGCTTATCCTGAAAGGCCGGATATTACCCGGACTGTGAAGCTTTGTTTCCTCTCCTGTGCCGGCATCAATGAGCACTATGGAAGGTATATGTGAAAGGCTTGTCTTTATGGCAATGATACTGTCCTTACCTGCCGCCAGGGGTGAGTAATAATTAATATATTCACCACTTTTCCCCGGGTTAAGGCCAGGGTAATTACGGTACCCGATGTTTTCCTCTTCCGCCTTCCACCTTTTTTTCAAAAAAACCATTGTTTCAAAATATATGTCTTCCTTGCTGTGGTCTGTGTATTTTTTCAGTGCCGCATTGAAAGGATTAAGTATATACGGCCGCAGAGCAGTGTAATCCATGGGTTTCTGCCATATATCATCACCGAATTTTGTCCTGGCCCATGCACTCATCTGGTAGCCGTACTGGTAATGATTGGGCGTGAAGTCGCGGTACGAGCCAAAAAGCATCCTGTCATAGCTGTAGATAATATCATTATCCAGCAGGGCAGCCTTAATTTTCTTTTCAAACGATGGTGTGCGGCCGCGTCCCGAATACGACCATGCGGTCTCCGCCAGCACGGCCTCCCCTTCAAGGAACCAGTATGGGGTAAAGATGCCAAGAGCGCCTGTGTATTGCTCGCCGAAAATATATGTCATAAACCTGGATACCCCCCTCTTAAAGCTGTGCATCTGCAATACATGCATTAACTCATGAAGGGCAAGCTGTTCCATATGGTCCATGGGTATATTGTCCTGTCCGGGATAAGGATAGAGCTCCACCCTGCCGGGTGCCCAGGCCACGTAGCCGTTTGACCTGGTGGTATGGTTATGTATTATAACTGGTATCTTTCCCAGCAGGGGCTCCTTGTATGATCCTTTAAGAAGCTCGTAGGCCCGCTCAAAGCTGTAGACGGCTTTTTCTATCCGGTCGCTGTAGGATTCAGGGTAAATAAAATTGAAATGATGCGTTTCGAGCTCTTCCCATTTAACTGAAGCAGGCTCCTGTCCCGTATCATAGTACTGGGCGCTGAGACCGGCCGCCGCCACCATCATCATAAGCAATATGGTAATCCTCTTATTCATGGATGCCTCCTCTTCTTCTTATTTATGGCTTTTGAGAATCTAAAAATATAAAAGTTTAGTCAAATTGATTAAATTCGCCTTCTGAATATTCTATGTAATAACATTTTGAAATTATTATAGTTTATGAAACAATATAAGCTGCTGAACATATCACTGGGATGGGTGACCTTCCTTATAGCTGCAATAACATATATATTAACTGTTGAGCCCACACTCTCATTGTGGGATTGTGGTGAGTTTATAGCCACAGCGTTTAAGCTTGAAGTGGGTCATCCGCCGGGTGCACCGATGTACATGCTGCTGGGACGCTTCTTCAGCCTCTTTGCCGGGGATGAGAGCAAAGTGGCACTTTCAATGAATATTATGTCCGCCCTGGCCAGCGCCTTCACCATTATGTTCCTTTTCTGGACAATAACACACCTGGCAGGCAAGATACTTATCAGAGACAGTGAAGACCTGTGTGCGGGGCGTATAATAGCCGTTATGGCTGCGGGTCTCACAGGAGCGCTGGCTTATACCTTTTCCGATACTTTCTGGTTCTCAGCTGTTGAGTCAGAGGTATATGCCACCTCATCACTGATAACAGCCCTTGTTTTCTGGGCCATACTGAAATGGGAAAATGAGGCCGGCCGGCCTTTTGCCAACAGGTGGCTTATACTGATAGCATACCTGGTAGGTATATCCATAGGCGTACACCTGCTTAACCTGCTGGCTATCCCCGCCATCGTCTTTGTCTATTACTTCAGGAAATATGAATTTTCATGGAAGGGCTTTGCTTATGCCCTTATGCTGTCCTTTGCCTTCTTAGCAGTTATCATGTGGGGATTGTTACCCGGATTTATAGTGCTGGCAAGCAAGATGGAACTGTTCCTGGTAAATAAAACAGGAATGCCATATAACAGTGGCCTTTACCTCTTGCTGATACTGTTTGCTGCGTCCATTATAATGGCCATAAGGGAAAGCCTGGAAGGAAAAAACAGGCAGCGGATAATGGTTTACAGCTTTGCCGCTGTGCTTTTTAGCGGTCTGTGGCTGATGAGCGACAGCAGTCTTGTGAACATACTGATACTGGCCGGTATGGCATTAGTGATATGGCGCTTTTCAGGCAGGGAAGTGGTAGCCCTCAACACTGCCCTTACGGCTATGCTGGTCATAATGATAGGATATTCTTCCTTTGCCGTCATTTTTATCCGCTCCAATGCCAATCCGCCGATGGATGAGAATAATCCCGAGAACGTGTTCAGCTTCCTGTATTATCTTAACCGTGAGCAGTATGGAGACAGGCCCCTGGTGAAAGGTCCGTATTACAATGCCCCAGTTGTTGAATATGACAGGGGCAAACCAAGGTATAACCCTGTTGATGGTGAATATAAGATCACGAGCCGTGCCCTGGTGCCCGAGTATGATGAAAGGTTTGAGACACTGTTTCCGCGTATGTACAGCTCCCAGCAGAATCATGTGCAGGTTTATAAGGAATGGACTGACCTGAAAGGTAAACCTGTGCAGGTAACCGACCAGTCGGGGGAGAATAAGATAGAGCGTGTGCCAACCTTTGCGGAGAACCTGCATTTTATGTTCTCCTACCAGGTAGGATATATGTACTTCCGGTACTTTATGTGGAACTTTGCCGGCCGGCAGAATGACACACAGGGCACAGGCGGTGCCTTTAAAGGGAACTGGATATCCGGTATAAAAGCAATTGATGAAGCCAGGCTGGGACCTCAGGACAGGCTGCCTGAATCAATGAAGGATCATCCTTCGCGTAATGTGTATTATCTGCTGCCCCTGCTGCTGGGACTGGCAGGTCTCTATTACCATCTTAACAGGAACAGGAAAGATTTCTGGGTTGTACTGCTGCTGTTTATAATGACAGGCATAGCCATTGTAGTCTACCTTAATCAATATCCCAACCAGCCCAGGGAGAGGGATTATGCCTATGCCGGCTCATTCTATGCCTTTGCTGTATGGATAGGTATGGGTGTGTTGTTCCTGTATGAGATGTTTGAGAAAGTAGCCGGCAGGAAACTGTCTGCCATTATTGCCGGGGTGGTCTCACTGTTGGCTGTGCCGGTGCTGATGGCTGCCCAGAACTGGGATGACCATGACCGCTCCGGACGCCATACAGCTACTGCCGTGGCTGTCAATTACCTTGAAACGGTGGCCCCTGACGCCATATTATTCACAAACGGTGATAATGACACTTTCCCGCTATGGTATGCCCAGGAGGTGGAAGGTGTCAGGACCGATGTGAGGGTGTGTAACCTTATGCTCTTTAATACCGACTGGTACATCGACCAGATGAAGATGCAGGTGTATGAATCGGAACCAATGGATCTGACAATGCCAAAGTCAAAATATTATGACGGGGTAAACAACCAGGTTTATATAATTGAAAATCCACGACTGGAGGGGTTTATTGATGTTGACCAGGTGGTGGAGTTTATTCGCAGCGACAATCAGGGTACAAAATACAGGTTTCCCGACGGTGAAGAGCATGACTACATACCAACACGTAAAATCCGTATACCTGTCGACAGGGAAAAGGTGCTGGCATCCGGGACGGTAAAACCGGAAGATGCTGACAGGATTGTCTCTCATATTGATATAACCCTGGAGGGCAATTATATCCTTAAAAGCCAGATGATGATGCTCGATTTTCTGGCACAGAACGACTGGGAAAGGCCGGTATATTTTGTTACAGGCTATCATGATGATGCACTGGGGATGGAAGAATATTTTCAGCTCGAGGGCAGCGCCTACAGGCTGGTGCCTATTAAATCAAGGAATGTAAGCTGGCTTGATTACGGAAGGATTGATACCGGTATACTGTATGATAACCTGATGAATAAATACACATGGGGCAATGCAAATGACCCTGATGTGTACCTCGACAGTTATCATCGTCATACACTCCTTGTCGTAAGGGCAAGGCTTAATTATGCCAAGCTGGCACGGTCGCTGGTGGCGCAGGGAGATAATGAAAGGGCGGTGGAGGTGCTTGATCATATCATGAATGTATTGCCACTGTCCAGCCTGCCATGGGATAATTATATGCCGGATGTAATAGATGCCTACCTGGCTGCAGGTGGCCATGAAGCAGGGCTTGAGCTTATTGAAGAGATGAAGGAGTATTATGTTCCGCGTCTCGACTATTATACCTCATTGCCAGGCAATTATATACAGAGTGCGGAGATGGATATACAGATGACGCTGGGCTTCTTTCAGCGGGTAGCTTCCTCATGCAGGGAAAACGGGCTGGAAGAAAAAGCAGAGGAGATAAATGATATGCTGCAGGAATATATGGCAGTCTTTTACAGGTCTGCGCCGTAATAAGAAGAGTATTGGAATTATGCAGAACCCTGACCCTGGCTGCTAAGATTTTTACAGGTTTTTAAGAGTAAAAGGGAATGCTGATCAGAAAACAAACTCTTTCCTGGTCAGGTATTTTTCGAGCATGCCCAGTACTTTCTCAGGGATAACCGGCTTGAGAATATATTCATTACTGCCGGCAAGTATGGATTCTTCTTTTGACTCCCTTGTATAATATGCTGTTATCATTATTACCGGCACCTTGCTGTTATGCTTCCTGAATGCTTTGATGCAGTCAATACCATTTACATGGGGTATCAGGTAATCCATCATTATAAGATCAAAGGCATCGGGATTATCCTTAATGTATTCCAGGAAATCAGGACCACTGGAAAAGGATTTGACCCCGGCAGATGTTGTCTTAAGCAGAACTTCAAAGTAACGTAAGGTTGCGGGGTCGTCATCTATTATCGCTATGGATTTACCGCTGAGATCTAATTGATAGTGGTCAGAATGCATGTTTTTTTTCTTTGCTAAAGCAAAAATACGATATGAAGATAGATATTATATTAAAAAAATAGCTACTTATGAACAATTTGTTCACAAATTAACAACAATGCCCTAATACTTTGCAAATTCAGATTATTATTTTGAAATTAGAGAAGCCAAATTAACCTTTCCTCCATGAATGTAAAAAGATTTATCCTGATGACGGCTTTTGCCCTTTGCGTTGCCGGCGCACATGCCCAGGAGGGCTTTGATAACAGGACCAGGTCCCTGTATATATTTGATATAGCCCGTTATGTTGACTATGGTGAAGCCCTCGATACCATGGCCCTTTTCAGGGTGGGAGTCCTTTCAAAGGATTCAGAACTGTACTGGGAAATGGCAGACCTGGCAAAAACAAGGAGAGAGATACAGGGTGTACCTGTTAATATTGTTGTCTTCAGGGATGAAAACAGGATCGAGTATACAAATGTACTGTACGTGTCAAAGGACGATGGCTTTAATATTGACAGGGTAAATAGGATGATTGAAGGCAAAAAAACACTGCTTATCACCGAAGACTATGAATTCGGTAAGTCTATGTTCAATTTCATTGTGGTTAACGGTCAGCCTAAATTCGAGATCAACGAGGAAGAGCTGGAAGAAGCAGGATTATCCATCCCATCCAGCGTACTGGGCCAGGCAGTGAAGACACGTGAGGACTGGGAGGAATTATATGATTTTACCAGTGAAGAGCTTGACCGTCAGCTTGAAGTGGTGCGGCAGCAGGAGATTATTATCAGGGAGCAGAAGGAGGAGATACTGCAGCAGAGGGCACTGCTTGACAGCCTGGATACGGAGATAGAAAACAGGGAGCTGGTGCTTGCTGCCAAGCAGGATGAGCTGGAAAAGCAGGCTGCCAGGATACAGGGGCAGTCGCGCGAGATAAGCCGGCAGCAGGCACTGATAGATAAGCAGCAGGCTGAAGTACAGGCCCAGAAGGATACCCTGGCAATGCAAAGGGCTGATATAGATATGCAGCTGTCAGAGATAGAGGAGCAGATGGAGCTTATAAACCAGCAGGAGGATAAAATAAAGATACAGCTGGAATCGATAGAGAAGCAGAAACTGATGCTGTACGCCGCCATATTTGTGCTGCTGCTGCTGAGCTTCCTGGCTTATTATATTTACCGTGGCTACAGGATAAAAAGGGAGGCCAATATTAAGCTTGAGGAGAAGAACAGGACAATAATGGCCCAGAAGGATGAGATAGAGAAACAGCGTGATATAGCCGAGATACAACGCGACCAGATAGCATACCAGAAAAAACATATAACCGACAGTATAATGTATGCCAAGCGCATACAGACGGCCCTGCTGCCCTCGCTTGAACTGTTCAGTGATGATATTGAGCATTTTGTGCTTTATAAGCCGCTGGACATTGTTAGCGGCGACTTTTACTGGGTGAGCAGGCAGGACCACCTGCAGGTGGTTATTGCGGCTGATTGTACAGGCCATGGTGTGCCAGGAGCGTTTATGAGCATGCTGGGTGTTACCATGCTTAACGAGATAGTCAACGGCAAGGGAATAACAGAGCCGGATGAGATAATGAATATACTCAGGGATGAGATCATTGATTCACTCAAGCAGTCAATAGATGAGGACAGGGTAAAGGACGGGATGGACATGACCATATCGGTTATCGATTACAAGAATGACAGGGTGCGTTTTGCAGGTGCCAATAACCCGTTATGCATTGTACGCGACGGTGAACTGATGGCTTTCAAGGTCGATAAGATGCCGGTGGCCATCCACTATAATATGAGGCCCTTTAAAATGCAGGAGGTGGATCTGAAAAAAGGCGACTGCCTGTATATGTTCTCTGATGGTTTCGGCGACCAGTTCGGCGGCCCCAGGGGTAAGAAATTTATGGTAAAGAACCTGAAAAGAAAGTTTGTTGAGCTGTCGCCCCTCCCAATGCTTGAGCAGGGAGAGAGGCTTAATGAAATATTCGAGGCATGGAAAGGTGATCAGCCCCAGGTTGACGATGTGGTGATAATAGGTATCAGGTATTGATATACCTTAACATCAATCAGTCACATTCCCATTTTGTTGTGGTGCTGCCTATTGTGGCGGGGGGAGTGGATTCTATTGTTATCAGCTCCGTTCCGCAATATTCAGCCTCCTTTTGCGAATTGATAAGAACACCGTCTTCATAAGTGTTGAGCCTGCATATCTTGCAATTATTCAACAGCTCCTCGCAGGAGGTAAGCCCGGCAGCTATTACCAGGAAGGTGGCTAAAAACAAAATTCTCTTTTTCATTTTGTATGATTTAGTGTGGTTGGGGTATTGTGCTTAATTACTGTTTTATAATCAAAAATAATAAATAAGGCTGATAAGCTGTATATTTATTTTTAAATCTTTTTTAACAGACTATTATGAAGCAATAATAGTTGCTTGCGGTTAAAAATTCCAGATCAATACAGTCCGTTAACATTAGGAGAAGTGTATTTTTTCTATCTTGCATAAAAAAGACGCTTATGGAAAAGGTAAGAGATATGAGAAAACATGTAAGCCTTGTGGCCGGACTGCATATAGGCTTTGCTGTACTCGGCCTGGTGGTAGCCCTGGTAATATTTCTTTCAATTAATTTTGCCCAGTCCTTTGTTCAGGGTGAGGATATAGCTGAATCGGTGCTCTATGCCATTAAGATCATCATTCCAGCCCTGGTAGCCCTTGTATCTATATTCAGCATTGTTGGAGGTATAGGTGTATTGAGCTATCATGAGTGGGCAAGGGTACTGCTGATTGTGGTATCAGCCATTAATTGCCTTAATGTGCCCATAGGTACTGCCAAGGGTGTATATTCAATGTGGGCCCTGCTGCAGGATGACACAATAAAACTTTTCAGGGAAGATAGAACGGCAGCTGCCGTTTAGAGTTTTCTGCCAATAAAAAACGGCCGCTTCCCTCCGGGTTTTTCAAAAAAAACGGCAGCTTCCCTCAGGGCTTTTCAACGAAAAAACGGCAGCTCCTTTTCAGAAGCTGCCGTCTTTGTAGTGTGCCCGGCCGGGAGGAAAACCATTTTATTTCCCTCCCGGCCGATTCAATAAACGCTTTGTTTTATTCACCTTCAATTATCCTTACTCCATATACAGGGCCTACAACGGCATATTCGTCCTTTGCCCTGAATTTCACAGTGGCATTGAACATGCCCACGGTGATATCGCGTGGTATGGGATAGCTTACACTGATAAATTCACCGTCATCCCTTGAAATGGTTTCGGTGGCAATAACTTTGTCATTCACCAGTATATCAAAATTTGTGCGCCTTTTTTCCTGCCCCCAGTAATCAACAACCAGAGTAACAGGTGAGTCGGCCAGTGACTTCATATCAAATGAGAACCAGCCGCCGCGCGACTCCCTGCCGGCCCTGCCCCTGAAGCGTACCACCCTGCTGTCACTGTCTCTGAAATTATGATTCCGCTCGGGCTGCATCTCGCCGGGCTGTGCATAATCAACTGTTAACTGC
>JBKHBA010000097.1:0-8764 GCA_046542595.1 Bacteroidales bacterium
GTAAGAAATAACGGCGGGGGTTTCTTTAACCACAGTATGTTCTGGAAGATACTGACTCCTGGTGCAAAAGAAGACCTTGAAGTTAACCTGGCTGATGCCATAACAAAATATTTCGGTACCCTGAAGGAATTTAAACAGGAGTTTTCTGAGGTGGCCGCCGGTAAGTTCGGGTCAGGATGGGTATGGCTGGTAAAAAGAGCTGAGGGAGAGCTGGTTATCACATCCACCTCCAACCAGGATAATCCATTAATGGATATCAACCCCATAAGAGGGATACCAATCTTATGCCTCGATATATGGGAACATGCATATTATCTTAAATACCAGGATAAAAGATCCGCCTTTATTGATGCTTTCTGGAATATGGTTAACTGGAAAAATGTAGCTGAGTTGTATAATAATAATCACTATAAATGAAGACATAAACTGCCAGGAGAACCAGGAGCAATTGTGCTGTCTGAACGGCATCAGCGCAAATTTCATATCAAATTTTAATAATCCATGAGTAAATTAATAATAGCCTCAAACAGGCTTCCATTTAAGATTGATATTGATAAACATAATAATCCTGAACTAATCCCCAGTGTAGGGGGTCTGGCTACAGGAATGAGATCAGTATACAAGGATTATGAAAGCCTGTGGTTTGGATGGCCGGGCTTTGGTGAAGGTAATATAAGCGATGAAGTAAAGAAAAAAACCGGAAAAAGCCTGGAAAAAGAAAGATGCCGGCCCGTATATATTGAAGAAAAGGACATCGATCTTTATTATTCCGGTTTCAGTAATAAAACATTATGGCCCCTCTTTCATTACTTTATGGAGTATGCTGTATATGAAGACAAGTACTGGGAAGCATATAAACGCGTTAACAAAAAATTTGCTGCCGAAATAATAAAAGTAACAGAGCCGGGCGACAGGATTTGGGTGCATGATTACCACCTGCTGCTCCTGCCCCAATTAATCCGGGATAAGGCACCCGATGTGTCAATTGGTTTCTTCTTACATATTCCCTTCCCTTCATATGAGCTTTTCAGGCTCCTGCCATGGAGGAAAGAGATACTGGAAGGAATGCTGGGAGCTGACCTGGTGGGTTTTCATACTTACGATTATGAAAGGCACTTTTCAAGTAGTGTAAGAAGGCTTCTTGGTTTTGACATTGAAATGAACCAGGTGAAACTAAAAAGCCGAATAGCAAAAACCGATTCCTTTCCAATGGGCATAGATTATGATAAATTTTATAATGCATCCCTGAAAAGCAGTCAAAAAACGGAAGAAGAAAGATCGGAAATAAGGAAGGAAATAGATAAGTACTTCAAGCACCACCCGGAAAGTAAAATCATATTATCTGTTGACAGGCTCGATTATTCCAAGGGAATACCAAACCGGCTGATTGCATTTGATCATTTCTTAAGCAAATATCCGGAGTATCATAATAAGGTAACACTGGTCATGCTGGCTGTTCCCTCGCGTAGCAACGTTGAACAGTACCAGATGATGAAAGATGAAATTGATAGACTTGTGGGTATCATTAACGGACGTTACGGTTCCATTAACTGGGTGCCTGTACGTTACTTTTACCGTTCATTGCCACTTGAAGATCTTGTTGAACTATACAGTGCTGCTGATATAGCCCTTGTAACACCTGTGAGAGACGGCATGAACCTGGTGGCAAAAGAATACCTTGCCACTAAAGTCAGTGGATCGGGAGTTTTGATAATCAGCGAAATGACCGGGGCAGCAAAAGAGCTGAATGAAGCTATCAGGATAAACCCCAATGATAAAGATGAAATAGCCGGGGCCATAAAACAGGCAATAGAAATGCCTGCTGACGAACAGCTTGAAAGAAACCAGCTCATGCAGAAACGTATTAAGAGATATAATATAACCCGCTGGGCATCAGACTTTATAAAGAGCCTGGACAGGATGGTCGCCAGTCAGAAAGATTACCTGGCAAAAACTATAACCCCGCGTATAAGAGATACTATAAGCAGGGACTATAAACAATCAGACAGGAGGGTTTTCTTTGTTGACTTCAGCGGCACCATGATTAATCTTGAGGGCAATTTAAGTAAGAGAAAACCCAGTGGAGAACTGCTGAACCTGCTGAGCGAAATAAACAGCCATGAAAAGACTGATATTGTTTTACTGGCGGGAATGGAAAAAGAAAAATTAGCTGAGCTGTTCTCATCAGGTAATTATACGCTCATAGCAGAACATGGACTCTGGCTCAGGGAACCGGGAGGTGACTGGGAAAGGACAACAGATGAACCCTTGTCCAATTACTGGAAAGATATAGTGAGGCCCATGGTTAATACTTATACCGACCGTACACCTGCAAGTGTGTATATTGAGAAGAGTAATTCAATATCATGGCATTACAGGGATGTCGATCCTGACCTCGTAACTGCCAGGGCTGCAGAAATGAAGGATGAACTCAGCAGCCTGGTGGCTAACATGAACCTGGAAGTTATTGAAGGAAACAAGGTGCTTGAAATAAAAAATACATCATTCAGCAAGGGAAAGGCTGCTGCAAAATACCTTCAAAAGCATAAATATGATTTTATTCTTGCCATAGGAGATGATTATATTGACGAAGATTTCTTCCATGAACTGCCGGATAAAACGATAACAATAAAAGCAGGTCTCAGCAAAACATTTGCCATGTATAACCTGAAGTCGTTTGAAGAAGCCTGTAATTTTTTAAATGAACTGGTGAAGGCCGGTGAAGATGACTAAAGCAAAAAACTACATCTCCCTGACATCCAGGAAGCTGCCGCTTGACATGCTGTCTGAACGATCAATTGCAGAGGCAACAATTCCGGCTGCCTCCAGGGGTCCTGGCATCTGGTCTGTACCCCTTGCCTGCTTCAGTTTTTTTATCACAGGATACTTATCCTCATCCTCCAGACCGGAAATATATTCCTGCATGGATGTATCTATCAGTCCGGGTGCCAGTGCAATAAAGTGGCTGTCCACATGCTCTTTTGAATAAAGGTCCATCATCATATTCAGTGTGGCCTTGGACAATGAATATACATTCCAGCCACGGGAGCCGCTTACTGAAGCCCCTGATGATATGGCCACAACCTTGTCTATCCTGTCCATGCTTTCGAACAAAGTGTCAATCAACACTTTATTGGCCCATACATTGATATCCATGGTTTTTTTAATCTCGTCAAGACCGGTATCCCCGAGATCCTTTATCTCATTCAGTACCCCGGCGTTGAGAATGACAAGATCCAGGTTATTAATATCAGACAGAAATTGCGCTACCTTTTTGGGGGTATCCGTGAAATCTGTAAGATCCTGTGACAGGAAACTGAAATTATCAAAACCAGCCAGTTCATCATTGCTGCTCCTGCTGATGCCATATACCCGGTGTCCCTTTTCAAGATAATAACGGCTAAGCCCGTAACCCAGTCCTCTGCTTGTTCCTGTAATAAGTATATTCATGTGATTATATTTTATTTATTTCATTGGTCACATGGAACTTACCATTAAAAAACAATCATACTCTTAATGTGAAATAATGATGGTTTTTTAATGGACGTTTCATCTGATTATATTTTATTTATTTCATTGGCCACATGGAAATTACCATTAAACCTGGCAATTTATTATAAGTTATATTATCATTATCTCAAATGTATTTATTATTAATGTCAAAGCAAAAAAAACAGTACTGCTATCTGTAAAATTATACTTTCAGATTTTTTCCTGTCAACTGTCAAAGCAAAAAAAAAACCAGTACTGCCTTCTGTAAAATAATACTATCAGCATTCTTCCCATCAGGGGTAAAACATTCCCAGTTGTAGAAAAAAACCCCGGTTTTTTTATTTATAACTCCGCTTAAACCGCTAATAAATAATTGGTATGATTTTTTCGTAAGGCAATAATACTAATAGTATTTATTTAATAATCTGGAATTATTATGGAACTGAAAGAAAAAAAATGTGAACCCTGCGAGGGCGACGTTGAACCGTTTAACGATAAGGAGATAAACGAATTTCTTAACAGGATTGAACCCGACTGGAAAGTTATAGAGCACAGGATGCTCAGAAAAAAATACCTCTTTGATAATTTTAAGAGAGGTATGGCTTTTGTTCAGGAGGTGGCTAAACTGGCTGAGGAAGAGCAGCATCATCCTGATATTTATATTCATTATGATAATGTGGTAATTGAGCTAACCACTCATAATATTGGCGGTTTATCAGAGAACGACTTTATAATGGCGGCTAAAATCGATAATATTTAATAATACGATGAGCATAACCAGGGAAAGCAGCGGCCTGTACACTGACCATTATGAGCTGACAATGGCACAGGGTTACTTCCTTTCGGGGAAAAAAGATACAAGGGTTAATTTTGACTATTTTTTCCGCAAGAACCCTTATGAAGGAGGGTATGCTATATTTGCAGGACTGGCTAACCTGCTTGAAGTTCTGCAGGATTTCAGGTTCAGCGATGAGGACTGCCAGTACCTTGAATCCATAGGCTTTAGTGAAGAATTTACCCGCTATCTTCGTAAGTTCAGGTTCAGGGCTGATATTTTCTCCGTACGGGAAGGCGAGATTGTCTTTGCCAACGAGCCCCTGCTAAGGGTTGAAGGGAATATTATCGAGACCCAGCTTGTAGAGAGCCTCGTGCTCAACATCATTAACTTTCAGTCGCTCATAGCCACCAAGGCAGCAAGGATACGCTACGCAGCAGGCAACAGGCTGCTGGTCGACTTCGGTATGCGGCGTGCACAGGGACTGGGAGCCATACACGCCAGCAGGGCAGCTATAATAGGAGGTTTTGATGCCAGCTCCAATGTATACAGCGCAAACAGGTACGGTTTTGAATCAACCGGCACCATGGCTCATTCCTGGGTGCAGAGCTTCGACAGTGAGGCTGACTCTTTCAGGGAGTTTATGCGGTTCTATCCTGATTCGTCAATATTCCTTGTAGACACATATGACACCCTTAAGTCTGGCGTTCCCAACGCCATCACGGTGGCAAAGGAAATGGAGGAAAACAATCATAAGCTTACAGGGATAAGGCTTGATAGCGGCGATCTGGCCTGGCTGAGCAAGGAATCGCGCCGGATGCTCGACAGCAAAGGGCTGCATTATGTTAAAATAATAGTGTCAAACCAGCTGGATGAGCATGTAATTAAAAGCCTTATCAGCCAGAAAGCACCCATAGATGCTTTCGGTGTGGGTACAGCCCTTGTTACGGGCAAGGGCGACGGTGCCCTTGACGGTGTGTACAAGCTGACACAGGTGGGAGACAGTCCAAGCATGAAAGTATCGGAAAATATAAGCAAGACAACACTGCCCGGAATAAAAAAGATATACCGGTATGTAAACGGGGATGATAAGTTCTATGCTGACGGCATAGAGCTGGAAGACCGGGAGGCACCTGATATGATATACCATCCTTTTCAGCCTGATAAGAAATGCGGGCTTAAAGATTATAAGCATAACAGCATTATTGAAAAGGTGATGGACAAAGGCAGTGTGCTTAATGAACAATCGCTTGATGAAATTGTAAAGTATTCAGGAAGAAGGCTGGCGAAGCTGCCGGAAGAGACCAAAAGGTTTGAAAATCCGCATGAATATAAGACAGGGATAGGTAATGAGTTGATGGCCCTGCGCGACAGTTTAAAGAAAAAAATATGGAAGCACTAATAGTTGTAGATGTACAGAATGATTTTTGTCCCGGTGGAGCACTGCCCGCACCAAAGGCAAACGAGATAATACCGGTCATCAACCGGCTGATGGATAAGTTTGAAGTGGTAGTGGCCTCACGTGATATTCATCCGCCTGAAAGCAAACATTTCGATAAGTGGCCGCCCCATTGCGTTGCAGGCACTAAAGGGGCCCTTTTTCATCCCGATCTCAACACCCTGAAGATACAAAAAGGCTTTCATAAGGGAACAGGCAATAAGGACGATGGCTATTCTGCCTTTGAGGCTACCAATGAGAGCCTGGTCGGGTACCTGCTGTCAAGAAAGGTGAGCAGTCTTTATATAAGCGGACTGACAACCGAATACTGCGTTAAGAACACAGCCCTTGATGCTGTACACCACGGCTTTGACACCTTCCTCGTCACCGACGCCGTTGCAGCCGTTGAACCCGGTTCGGATAATGAGAACAGCGCCCTTAAGGAGATGAAGAATGCCGGTATAACCCTGCTTGATTCAACTGATATCTGAGCTTCAGTGAAGAACTAATACTGAACAGTCCGGCTGCGCTGAGATAAAAGCAGTACCATGGCATATCCCCTACCCTTATAATTTTTATATTTAAGCTTTTATCGCGTATCTTTGTTCCATCACTATTATCATGATGGTTACAGCTAATATGTATAAACTCCGGGATTAAAGGAAGGTGAATGAAAAACAGGCTGTCAATATTTCTTTTAAGCTTTCTGATCCTCTCATCATACGCCCAGGATGGCATACCCTATATAAGCCATTATGGCCAAAACGAAGATATAAAAGGGCAAAACTGGTCAATCTGCCAGGATCCGGATAATATTATGCTCTTTGCCAGCCGCAGGGGACTGTTAAGTTATGATGGCTACCACTGGGAGCTGACACAGCTGGAGTATATACCCACATATATAAGCCGTTCACCCTCTGAAGGCGGAATATATATGGGAGCAAATAATAATTACGGCATACTTAAAAAAAACAGAACGGGCCAATATGAATATTTCTCGCTGTCAGGCGATACAGCCGCTACCGGACTGATAAGCGATATAGTATTCACAGACACCACAGTTATCTATTATTCCCCGAAAAGCATCAGTGTCCACCACCTGGATGATCCCTCTGAGTATAAACGATGGTATTCAGCTCCGGGCTCCCCTTTTACAGGTATGATAGCCCACCGCGGCAAGCTCTTTTTTAATGTTGAAGGAGAAGGTCTTTACCGTATAGAGAGTGATACCCTCTTCCCTATTGTTACGGGCTACCTGACAGAAAACAGGGACATACTTTTTGCCCTCCCGTATGATGATGAAAAAATACTGGTAGGAACAGATGATAACAGGCTGCAGCTTTTTGACAGGATATTGTACCATGATTATGAAATAAGCAACCCGGAATATCTTGAAGAGAATATACTGGCAGATGCTGTTATGATATCCGACTCCCTGATAGCCCTCTCAACACTGTATGGCGGGGTTATGGTAATAGACAGATCAACAGGAGAGCTGGTAACACTGCTTAATTACCAGAACGGACTGCACGATGACGAGATATATGCCATCAATACCGATAGTAATGAGGGCTTATGGCTGAGCCACGGATACGGTATATGCAGGGTGGATTTCAGGCTGCCGGTATCTTCCTATAACCACTACCCCGGACTGGAAGGTGTAATAACAGGTATACTGTATCATAAGGGACTGTTGTATGTTGGCACCAATAAGGGACTCTATAGTCTCGACCAGGTAAAACACTACGGCACCAGGGAGGTGCTCTTCAGGAAGCCTTCTTCAGCGACAGCAGATCAGGAGACAGAAGTACAGGCTGAACAGGATCAGGTACAGGCTGAACAGGATCAGGATAAAGAACAGGAAAACAAGGAAGAACGTGAGGTAACAGAAAAAGAAGAGAAGCCTGTTCGTAACTTCTTTAACAGGCTCTTAGGAAAGAAGGAGGAAGCCGGAGAAGAAGAAGCCGGGGAAAAGGAAGTCCGCAATGAAAAGACTCTGGAAAGCGGGCAGGAAAAAGAACAAAAGCCTGAAAAAGATGCTGAACCGGAATATGGCAAACGCACCGTCAGGGTACTGAGTTCAATAGATTATGTATACAGGAATATTGAAGGAACAGACAACAGATGTATACAGTTATTGCCGGCCGGAAAAGGCATAATGGCAGTAACAAGCTCCGGATTGTATTATATAGAAGACCTGGAAGCGGCAGAGATAACAGCAAACAGGTCAGTAAACTGTATAAGCAGGATCAGCGAAAAGGTGTTTCTGGCCGGTACGGACAGAGGACTGCTGGAGATAAGAAGTAATAACGGATCCTGGACTACAGAAAGATTAAGCGCTATAAAAGGAACTGACAAACCGGTATATAATATTGTCAGTATTGACTCATCAGAACTATGGCTGGGATCAGATAACAGTATAATACAGCTTACAGGATCATGGCATCAAAAAGATATAAAAACTCAGATCCATACATTCAGCCATGAATATCCTGTTAAGTATAAAGCGGTGCTTGCCAATGACAGTATCTTTGCTTTTTCGGAAACAGGGATATATTACTATTCCGCCGACAGCAGCTCTTTCATGATATACAGCAATAATAAGCTGGGTATACAATCAGGCAAACACTATAAGTATATCATCACTGACGGCGGACAGCCGCTGATAAGGACAGGAGACGAATGGAAAAGCCTTGACAGGGAGGCCACAGGCATTAGCTGGACGGAAAACATACTTAGGCTTTTCGACGACCCGGCCCTTATAAGTGAAGGCGATAGCAGCTCGATATGGTTAAGCGATAAGAATAACAGTATATACCGTATAGTAATACCCGGGGAGGGGAACCTGGATAACGGATTCAAAATATTTATCGAAGGGATCAGAAGTGAAGACAATTATTTTTATGAACTGGATAATATTGTGTTTAATCATGATGAAAAAGCCATATCCATCAATATATCCGCCCCTTATTACCTCAAAACAACGTCCACCAGGTACCAGTACATTGTTGAAGGCCGGATGCAGGACTGGTCAGGATGGAATACCAACCCTGAGATAA
>JBKHBA010000098.1:0-8745 GCA_046542595.1 Bacteroidales bacterium
AACAGGTCAGCAGCATAGATGATCATGATAAAGACCAGCAGTCTTATAAGGAAGGTGCCTTTTCTTTTCTCTGATTGTATATTTCCCGGTTTGCTATCCATATCAATTAAAACTGAAAATATATGAACTGCCCGCCGTCAAAGACGCCCAGCATAAGGATTATCACTATCAGTGCTGCATAGAACAATTGTTCGGGCAGCCATTTCCTGCTTTCATAAGGAAACACGGAACCTGTTTTAATCTCCTGTCTCAGCTCAATGATAAGAAGAAAAAATATCCCGGTCACTGAAAAAATTATATCGGATGGTTTACCGATAAATATGCTCCCATGGTCGGAAAACACCCTGGCAATAATATCAGCCGCCATATCTGTATCCTTTGACCTGAAAAAGATCCAGGCGAAGGATACGAATATGAACGTAACAAATACATTAAAGATTCTCAGCATGACAGATCTCTTCCTTATCCCTGCCATTTTTCTCAGCCTCCTGCCTGTCTTCCTTGTATAATTGGCAAAGGTAAGACCGGCACCGAAGAGGAGTCCCCATACAATATAATTAAGTCCCTCACCATGCCATAGCCCGCAGATAAAAAATGTTATTGTGATGGCCAGTGCATAAATAAGTTTTTCAATCGCTTTTGTGACTCCTGATATATTCTGGAACTTATCCATAAACCAGTATGCCAGTGGAAGGAAGAGGTAATCCCTTAACCAGAGGGAAAAGCTAATGTGCCAGCGGTTCCAGAATTCCTTTATGCTGGATGCAAAATAAGGCCTGTTAAAATTTTTGGACAGTTCAAAGCCCATCAGACGGGCTGAACCTATTGCAATATCCGTGTATGCTGAAAAGTCAGCATAGATCTGGAATGAGTAGAATATTGTTGCTAACAGCAATGATGTGCCATTATGGTAATCATGGTTGCCGTACACAGTATCGACATATATTGCCAGCCTGTCGGCAATCACCAGCTTTTTGAACAATCCCCATATTATCAGCTTGAGGCCCGAGACAGTCCCGGCAAAGGAGAAAACATGATTCTGGTGAAACTGTGGCATAAACCTGAGCGGCCGCTCAATAGGGCCCTGGGCAATCTTGGGGAAGAACATAAATGAACTGATAAATATGCCTGGATGCTTCTCTGCCTCTATCTTGCCCCTCTTCAATTCAATAAGATAAGCCAGCAATGTAAAAATGAAATAAGATATGCCCAGGGGGAAGGCTATGTAAGCAAAGAAAGAGTCGTTCCAGCCGGAAAGGTCGCTTATAATACTGTCGAAGGCACCGGCGTATTTAAAGAAAGCAAGTATGGTTATATTCAGCAGAAGGGTAATAACAAACACTTTCTTTTTCTGCGTACCAACCGCTTTCCATATTTGCAGGGAGGCAAAATAGTTGAATACCAGGATAAGAAAAAAAACACCCAGGTATAAGATGCTGCTCCTTGAATAAAAGTATGAACTGGCAATAAGCAGCCATAACCACCTTGCGCGGTGGGGCGTAACAAAGAAACCGGCTGTTGTTACTGTAAGAAAAATAATATATTCAATACTGTTAAAGGGCATTTCCTGCTCTATTTACCTGTCTGCCGTTTTTAGTAAATAACACCCTGTCATAAAAATCAGTCAGCCTTGTACTTTCATAATCCCATGATAATTCATTTATTATCCTGTTATACCCGTACTCACCCATCGACTTCCTCATCTGAGGCCTGTCGGCGAGATGTATTATCTTTTCAGCAAAATCCACAGTATCATGCCATTCAGCATATAATGAGGCCTCCTGTGCCGAGAAACGGCCTTCTTTGAGGTCATACTGGACAACAGGCTTTTTGAGAGCCATATATTCCATTATCTTATTCATGGTCGACAGGTTATTCATCTCCGTGGGCTTATCCGGGTTTACGCATATATCAGCCGAATTCAGTATGCTTACAAGCAGATCATCGGGCACCCTGCCATAGAAGTCGACATAATCGTTCAGCCCCATTGCTTCAGAGAGCTTCTTTAATTTTTCAAGGTCGGTTCCCCCACCCACTATGGCAAACTGGATATCATTTCTCTGCTTAATAATATGTTCAACTGATTGGAGCAACAGGTCTATGCCTTCCTGCTCACCTATCACCCCTACATATCCCACCAGGTACTTTCTTCCTTTGAGATACTTATTATCACGTGGCACTATCTTAAGCCTGTCGAGTCTGGGACCGCTGCGTATAACCTTTACCTTATCCGCAGGCATCTTACCCCTGTTTATTGCTATATTCCTGTACGATTCGTTGGTTGCTATGCTGTAACTGGCGGTTGCAAAAGTAAGTCTCTCAAAAAACAGCATCATCCTGTAAAAAAAATCCTTTTTGCCAAATTTAGCAAGGTAAAGCTCGGGGTTTATGTCATGATGATCAAAGACATAACGAACACCCAGCAGTTTAAACCAGATAGCTACCAGAAAAATAAGATCAGGCGGATTGCATCCATGTATTACATGGAACCGCTTTTTGAAATATATCTTCCAGCTGAGGACAAATTCCCAGAACAGCGCTGTACCGTATTCTGCCAGGTAACCAAACGGGCCGCTTGCCTCATACGGCAGGGGATGCCTGTAAATATCTATTCCTTCAATTCTCTCAAAACGTTTATTATACCCTTTCATGGCCGGACAGATAATACTAACCTGTTTGCCGTCCGATTTAAGGGTGCTTGCCTCCTGCCATACCCTCCTGTCGAAGGGTACCGGGAGGTTCTCCACGATAAAAAGAATATGTTTATCCTTCATAACTTACCAGTTTATACCGATATAATTATTGCGCCCTATGAACCTGTCATCAAGACGCACAAAGTCAATAATTATTTTATCTTCCACACTGTCCAGTATCTCAATAAATTCAGGTTCACCGGTTGTAACAATTATAACATCACACTTCTGTACCAGCTCAGCCGGATCATCTATCAAGAGTGAGGACAGATGGGGTATCTTTGAATCAATATACTCCTTGTTGGTGCCTGTAAGGATGGAAAGGTTTATATTACGGTCATAGATAGATATGTCACAAGCCTTGCCCAGCAGGGTTTCAATAACACTTACTGCAGGGCTGTTCCTCAGGTCATCAGTACCGGCTTTAAAGCTGATACCCATGAAACCGAGTTTTTTATTCCAGTATTTATAAATAAGTTTTACAGCTCTTTCAATCTGTATATCATTGGTCCGGTGAATACTGTTCAGCAGAGGTGTATCAATATAGAGATCATGCGACATTGTCTGCAGCCCTTTCAGGTCCTTGGGCAGGCAGGAGCCACCATAAGCAAAACCGGGTTTGAAATAGTACGGTGAAATATTGAGCTGGGTATCTTTGGTAAATATGTCCATCACCTTATGTGAATCGATACCTATTTCAGAGCATATATTACCTATCTCATTTGCAAAAGATATTTTCAGGGCATGAAATGAGTTATTCACATATTTCATGATCTCGGCAACCCTGAGATCACTTATTACTATTTCGCCCGGGAGCTCACGATAAAGCTCAGCCACCATCTCAGCAGCCTCCTTATTATCAGAACCGATAAGAGAAATAGCAGGATTATTATAATCTTTTACCGCACTGCCCTCACGCAAAAATTCCGGGTTATCCACTATAGCAAAGTCAGTGTTCCTTTTTTTACCCGAGACCTTCTCCAGTATATCAGCCATTTTATCACAGGTGCCGGGCATAATGGTTGACCGTACAGCAATGATATGGAACTTCTCCTTTTCTTTAAGTGACTCCCCAATCCTTTCGGTAACGTTGAAGATATAACTGAGGTCCAGATGCCCGTTTTCCGTACTGGGTGTTCCTACGGCTATAATGGATAAGTCGCTGTTTTGAATTGCATCATCAGTGTCCATGGTTGCCCTTATACGCCCGGCTTTATGGACCTCATCCATTATTTCATCAATGCCATTTTCAATGATTGTGGCCTTCCCCGAGTTAACCTGGTCAATCTTCGTTTTACTGATGTCCACGCCAATAATGTTATGACCACTTTTAGCCAGGCATCCGAGGCTTACACAACCTACGTATCCCAGGCCGAAAATACTTATATTCATATCAGATAATTTTTATTTTAAATTCATATTCAGTTGTCCCTGTAAGGGTGTAATTAGAATAAACAACCGTTGAGGGCTCTTTGTTAAGGAAAGAACCCGAATACCAGCCAATCTTTTCAGGTTTTTCCTGCCCCGCCACAAGGGAGGGTTTAAGCTTCTCATCAATAGTCAGAATAATAGCGCGTCCCCGGTCACCGGTAATCCTGAAAATATTCTTTCCTGCATGTTCCGGGACCAGTCCGGGGTAAAAATGAAAGGGTATCTCCGCAAATACTCCGGAACCCTCATCAAGGCTTATCCTGTCATTTATTGTAAACTCCTTTCCTGCTCTGTTAAAAGTTATCCTGCGCGAATGTATTACTCCCTGGTCACTGTACCCGTCATGATATGCTTCAACACTTTCACTGTTGCTGCTTTTATATGTAGCGGTGACAAATGTTCTGTAATGCTTAAGCCATAGCGTGGGACCCGCATTCAGTGCCTGGTCCTGCCTGTTGATACGTACCGTGTTATGAGCCAGCGTTCCGATGAAATACTTCCTCCATTCCATATCGGTATGATAGGTATAGGTCCCCTGGTCGGTAATAAAAGGTTTACCGTCGATATTCAGAATAAATGAGAGAGCATCAGCATGGCCATGGCCGGCTATTGACAGGTATCCAAGCGGTGCAGCATTAAAATGCATGTAAATCTCGGACCCCGCCTGCCTGTCCCTGAAAATAAAATGGCCCTCATCCCTGTAAAACACCGAGGACTCCTCAGCCGGCCCTGTTTCAACAGAATCAAATATCTTCTTACCTGCACTGCCAAACAGCAGATGGTTCTTAAGGTCAAAGTCATTTGACTTCAACTTGAAATCCTTATCTCTGAAAATGACTGTTGCTGAGCTTAAAAGTGATTTGAAATTGTTCACCTTTTTACCCGGACTTACTGAAAGCACCATCCCTTCGTCATTATCCCCGTAATCCGGGAAATTACCCCCGGAATCAAGGAAATTGAAGATATACCTGAAGATCATTTCAAGCTCATTCTTATAGTTGCCGGAGAAAGGCTGTCCGGCTCTTTCAGCCGTGACAAATGCAAGGAGTAAGAAGTCTGTTACAAACTGTATGTATTCCGCTGCCTGCTCCCTGTTGATGCCTGATGAGTGCTGCAGGCTTATCTCCCTCTCCAGTCCCGTCGCAGACTTTTTAAGCCACTTATCCGATTCCCTGAATTTCCACAGTGTTGAGGCCATGTATAAACCGGCATGTTCGGATATGAGGTGATTATTTGCCGATGAGTATTTTGAGGGGTTCTTATACGAATAGTAACAATGCTGGTATACTGAAGGCACCCATTTCCGGAGGGCAAAAGTCCTGAACCGTTCATTCTCTTCCATTAATTTACCGGCCCCGATTATATGCCAGCAAAAAAACCAGTTTATGAGCCTTATGTTAACCTCAATATTACTGTACCAGTTTACTCCCCTAAGGTAGGGATTGCTTTCTGTCCATGACCCAAGCAGTTCCATAAATTTCTCAAGGTAACTTTCCTTACCCGTCTTCCTGTATTCCATGGCCAGCGGTATAAGAAAATGCAACCTGTTCATTTCCCATACATTTTTTGCCGAAGCACGTGGATTAAGCCTGATATTTATCTCTTTGGAGAAGCTCAGCGGGAAGCTTTCGCCTGAAAAAATATCCCGGTGCCAGTTTATATCGTTTTCCATGTAATTGAACTCCCTGCCGAAAATCTTTATGACCGGCAGATATCCTGTATCCTCTGCGGGTACTTCAGTCTCAAATACTTCATTTACTGACAGCAGCTTACCGTCAGGCACGAAAGATCTTAAAACGGTCTTTTCAGTTTTCTGTCTTATGAGCTGTCCCAGCCTGAAAATGATTTCAGCGCCTGACATTGTTCTCAGCCTGGAGTAGTACCACCCGATCATATTATCCTTTCAAGACTGATTTTATATACTTCACCCGACCTGATGCTGTCAAGAGCCCTGATAGTTGTATAGGTATTGAGAACAAGTGATTCGAAACTGACAGGCATTGAATTATGCCCGACGGCTTTTACCAGGGCCGACATCTCCGCTTTCTGCCCCTTGTCAGCGCTTATAAACTTCTTCTTACGCGACCTGCCATCCTTATATACCCGCACCTCTTTGAAATTATCAAACTCGATATTAGTCCGGTAGCCTGTTATCAGTATCTTTTCCTTGGAATAGTTCTTATCACCGTCGGCAAGGTATGCTATCACGCATGATGAGCCATTACTGAATTTAACGGTAATATGGCTGTTATCCTGTTCAGGCATACCTGCCACGGTGCCTGAACTGGCGAACACCTCTGCAGGTTCTGCATCAAGCAGGTACTGCAGCGTGTCAATAAAATGGCATACTTCCCCGATTATCCTTCCTCCCTGGTCCGGCGACTGGTACCAGTTTCCGGGCGGTATATAACCCGCATTTACCTGGTAATATACCGAATATGCAACATCCTTCTTAAGTTGTTTTTTAAGGTATCTTATTGATGGTGAGTACCGCCTGTTATATCCTACCATAAGCAGGCCGTTTGATTCTTTATATTTTTCAATCACTGTTTTAAGTTCCGGCAGCGATATCGCCAGTGGCTTTTCCACATATACGTTTTTACCTGCCTCCAGCGCTTCCGCCACCATGGTTGCATGCTGCTTATGCCTGGTAGCAATTAGCAGTGTATTGATATTATCATCTGCAATAAGTCTTTTATAATCCGTTGTCTCATAGGAAAATCCGAATTTTGTTGCCTTATCATGAGCAGTAATACCTGTTGATGTGGCTATGCCCACAAGCGTGGCCTTTTTTTTAAGGAAGGGAAGAAGCATTGTGCTGGCATAATTCCCTGCCCCTATCAGTCCCGCCTTAAGAGTTTTTGAATCCTCAACCCGGTACTTTTCCCGGCCGATAGTGTTGGTTGAGATATCCGCTTTATCGCCATACCTCATAAGCACACCAAGGTAGTCTTCCTTTCCTTCCTTTATTTCCGGAAAAACATCCCCGGCATCAGCAAAGTCAAACTCATGGGTAATGAGGTTCTCAAGGTTTATCTTACCGTCTTTCAGTAGCTGCAGTACAGACATCATATTCCTCTGCTCTGTCCACCTGACATGACCGATGGGGTAATCAACCCCGTTTTCCTCGTAGACGGGATCATACCTGCCCGGACCGTAAGACCTTGAGAACCTGAAGTCAAGCTCCTTATGATAATACAGGTCCCATGGCAGGTCCATCCTGGTGATACCTATATCCACTATTTTTGCCTTATCCCTGGCAATCTTACCGGCAAGTATTACAGGATCATTGCTTGATGTGCCTGTTGTGATTATCACGGAATCGCAGCCAAAACCATTGGTGAGCGAGCCAATCTCCTCATCAAAACCTGTTTTATCAGCCACGGCTGTATAATAGGCCCCGTTTTTCATGGCTGCCTCACATTTATTTTCAGATATGTCGAAACCGAAAGCCCTGCACCCGTTTGCCTGAATAATCTGCACCAGTATCTGTCCCAGCAAACCCAGTCCCACCACCGCAACATTTTCGCCTATCTGCGACTGTGTCTGCCTGAAGCCCTGCATGGCTATTGAGGCAATAGTTGCAAAAGAGGCAGCTCTGAGGTCTGTTCCTTCAGGCACTCTGGCACACAGGTTCACCGGCACATAGTTGACCTCGGCATGGTTGGCATACCCTGCTCCTCCACAGGCAACAATATCGCCCTTCTTAAGGCCATTCACTGAACTGCCGGTCTCGATAACCTCACCAACAAGGCTGTATCCCAGGGGACCCAGCGAATCCAGCTTATTCATCACCTTCCTGTATGTTGCCACAGGGCCCTGTTGCTTAAGGGTATTTACCACCTCCCTGACCTGTTCGGGCTTTTTCCTGGCCATCTGCAGGTAATTAAGATCTGCATTCTTCATTTTCATTACCTCCGTACCCACACTTACAGCCGAGTAAATTGTGCGTACAAGCACACCACCGGCCTTACATACCGGTACGGGCACCTCTTCAACGGTAATTGTTTTTTTCTTGATATTTTGTGTCAGTTGCTTCATCATTCACTGCTGTTTGTATTTATAATTGCTATATATCTATCCCGCTGATATCAGAGTCCGGCCTCCTGCCATGATGCCCTGACCTCACCGGGACTATACCCTGAAGCAAGCTGTTTAAGGTGCTCCTCCAGGTCATTATCTGCAAACCGTTTCTTTACTGGTTTGCACGGTATTCCAACACATACGGTATATGGTGGCAGCGACCTGGTTACGACGCTCGAGGCACCAACCACCGTGCCTTCTCCTATTGTCACCCCTTTAAGTATTGACACATTGGCACCTATCCATACATCATCTTCAATACTTACCCCGCCGTAATTCTTTATTTTCCTTATCTCCCAGAGTGTTTTGCCAACTACATTGAAGGTATGGTCATGACATTCGATCAGTAAGCGGGGACCTATCTGAACACCATTGCCAATGCTGAGTTTATAGGCAGATATATGAAATCCGGGACCTATATAAATGCTGTCGCCAAAGGATATCTCGCGGTGATGGTAGAACCGGCCACCGGGACCAAGCCTGTTTTCCCGGCCTGTTCTGCGGGCAAGGAGAAAAAGCCTGGGATACCTTATTATGC